>DSBF01000411.1 GCA_011049495.1 Ignavibacteria bacterium | reverse complement strand
TGGGTTTTCTTTAATTGATTTATCAACCAAACATTTCTATTTTTCGTTCGTCTCAAGATTAAAACCATTTATAATTTTTCAGGTTTGGTTATGAAGCACAATTTTGCGAATGATAAATACTGGATAATTTTCGGTATTGTAATCATAGTTATCACCTTTTGGTTATATCAATATTCCCCATTTAAGTCTGCCGATTTAAAAATCAGCAGAACTCAAGCTGAAAAAATTGCAACGGATTATCTCGTTTCCAAGGGAGTTGATGTCTCAGTTTATTGGGTTGAAAGTTTTGTTAATGATAATTCTATTACCAATAAATATATTATTAAAGAATTAGGAAATGAAGGATTTGAAAAACTCAGTAAAGATGAAACCTGGAACTTGTTTGGTTGGGTAATTTATTTTCATACAAATACCTCACTGGATATTCCGCAAACAACATATACGATTACAATTTCTAATCATGGATTAATTACTGGTTATCAGAAACAAATTCCGGATGTAACAACGATTAATTCACTTTCAAAGATTGAAGCGGAAGAATTAATGAGGTTGACGATAACCGAGAATTTACCAATCAATCTTTCTGAGTTTGAATTAACCGAAAGCCGAGAAGAAAATTATTCCAATAGAACCGATCATTCATTCAGATGGAAAAAGGAAACTGATTTAATTAAGGGTGAATTAATTGTACGCGGAAAAATTCAAGGCGATCAACCGGGTGTATATGAATATTTCTTCCTCGCTCCTGAAAATGATAGAAAATACTTTGATTCAAGCGAGGCATTATTCGGTACTTCTTCAGTAATCTTTGTAGCATTCCTAATGGTTTTTGCGCTTTACTACTTTCTCAAGAAATATCATCAAGGTGAAGTGTGGATCAATGTAGGGCGTTCTCTTTTCATTATTTATTTCGGCGTTGCATTAATTGCGGTAGCTAACGTTTGGCCGAATTTGGGTCAAGGAACTCATATTGGGAATTTATCTTTTGTTACGGTAAAAATAATTGTTGTTTTAATTAACGGATTATTGATTCAATTCCTTCTTGCATTGTTAGTATTTGCAGCTTGGTCTGTGGGTGAGTCTTATGCAAGAGAATTATGGCCTGAGAAACTAAGAGGAACCGACTCAATTATTCGCAGACATATATTTACTATTTCTGCCGGAGCCGGTTTACTAAGAGGATTGGTATTAGGGTTAAGCATTGCTTTCGTTTATTTAGTAACAACTATTGTAATCAATCAACCGTCATCTTCACTTTTTATAAGCCCGGTTGCAAAATTCGATATGTTTTACGGCTTTATTCCGTTTATTTCCGTAGTCGGTCAAGCATTTATCGATGCAATTTTAGGGGGGATAGTTGTAACATTTTTTGTTGTTAGTCTCAGCTTCTCCAGATGGAGAAAGAAAAGCAGAGCTATTTTAATGGTTGGTTTGATTACGGTTTTAGCAAATGTTATATCAGCGACACCACCTTCTATTAATAATTTTGTTCTGAATATAGTACTTAGTTTTCTATTCGGTTTGGTAATCGGTTACTTGTATTTCAAATTTGATTTGCTGACAATATTAGCCACATTGTTTTACTCCGTATTGACTTATAATCTTTTCACATTAGGTTCATCTTCCGCAAGTTATTATTCAATAAATACAATATTTGTCTTTGCCGTTTTTGCAATTGTTCCTGTAATATATACGCTCGGAAGAATAAGAAATCAAGAATTCATATTAGAGAACTACGGACTCCCATCTCACATAGAAAAAATTTCCGAACGAGAACGATTGAAAAAGGAATTGGAAATTGCAGCAAAAGTTCAATTAAGTTTACTTCCCAAAGAACAGCCGAAAATTGCCGGTTATGAAATCGCAAGTATCAGTATTCCGGCAAAAGAAGCCGGAGGTGATTATTATGATTTTGTGAAATTGAGTGACGGTAAAATCGGTATTGCAATCGGTGATGTTTCCGGTAAAGGTGTCGGTGCGGCAATTTATATGACTTTAACAAAAGGGATACTTCAAGCTCATGCCGAAGAAAATGTATCGCCTCGTATAGTTCTCGGTAAAGTAAATAAACTTCTTTACAAAACAATAGAGAAAAATTCTTTTGTAAGCATGTTTTATGCAATACTTGATGTGAATAATCATTCGCTATTGTATTCTCGCGCAGGGCACAATCCTGGTATTTTCTGCAGTTCCGTAAAAGGAAATTCTAAACTGTTAATGAGCCAGGGTATTGCGCTCGGTTTAGAAGAAGGTAAAGTTTTCCAGGAAACTTTAACCGAGGATACAATACAAATTAATAACGGTGATGTAGTCGTTTTTTATACCGACGGTTTCACAGAAGCAATGAATGAAAAGCTTCAGCAATACGGTGAAGAATCTCTTATCAAACTTATTGACAATAACAGCGATAAGAGTCCGAACCAGATATTGAATCTTATCTTAAGTGACGTGCGTAAATTTATTAAGGATTATCCTCAACACGATGATATGACAATTGTAATTTTAAAACGATTGTAAGAAATTATTTTTTAGTCATTTCTCTTTAACAATTCGCTAAAAAGTATTAACAATTCTGTTAATGTGGTCACAACCATAATAATATTATATATATATTTAAAAATCACTAATTTTCTTTTATGGAGGATGTACTATGGCTGTTATGATTACGGACGAATGTATTGCATGCAATGCATGTGAACCCGAGTGTCCGAATAATGCTATTTATGATGCAGGTGTTGCTTACGATTTCGCAGGCGAAGAACACCCTGCACTAAATGATGATCATACTTATATTGTACCGGAAAAATGCTCCGAATGTGTTGGTTTTTACGATGAACCGCAATGTATTGAAGCGTGTCCAACCGAAGCTATTATAATGGCTCCGGACAGAGTTGAATCTAAAGAAGAGTTAATGAAAAAGAAAGAATATTTAGACCAAGTTGGTAGATAAGCTAATTATGTTTGAAGAAACTTTTGATCTTACCCACAATTTCATTAAGCAATGAGTGTTTTGTTTTTTCATACTTTTCTTTTAATTCCACATTTAACTGAGTTCGGCGGGATATAATCTCGCCGAATTCGTTTATAACCTCTTTACGGTTACTAATTATTTTTGAGATACTTTCTTTTCTAATTTCATATAATAAAACATCCGTTAAACAAATTACCGTTGCGCTTCTTTTTTCACCGGTCATAAGTGACATTTCACCAAAGAATTCTCCGGGTTTTAGTCTACCAACTTTTATCTGTTTACCGTCTTTTGAAGAAACAAAAACGTCAAGCAAGCCTTCAACAACAACAAACATTGAATCCCCGTCATCGTTTTCTTTAATTACCTTTTCCTCTTTCAAAAATTCAGTTTCATTAATTCCTTTTGCTAATTCTATTAATTCATTTTCATTTAAAGTGAGGAATAAATCAATGTTTGCTATTACGTTTCTTATATCAGAATATGTTGAAATTGGGTAATCTTTTTCTTTCTTTTCTGCGAAATACAATCCGCTTATTTCCATGTAGGAAATAGAAGTAGCAATAATTCTATCAATTATTTTTTCGGGCGATATTTGCTTCCAAGGATTTATCCAAAAGTAAACCAAATAGTGGATTACTTCTTTATCAAAATGTTTAATAATAACTTCTGATTCTTTAGATGACTGCAAATTATTATCTTCTATTGATTGTTTAACGGCAGAGAGCAAAACTCTTTTAACTCTATTTACAGGAAAGTTCTTGTTAAAATAAAAGCTGATTTCAAATCGTGTTTCTTTTCCGCTTCCCCAATAATTCTCAATCACAAAATCATCTAAACTTGATTGTGAGATTGTTACGATTGTATCGCTTTCAGTTTTGAGCTGTAAATTACGACGATCAATGTTATCAACTTCTCCAATTATCTCTTTGTCGCTGTTAATAGCCGAAAGCTTAATCCAATCACCAATATTAAATGCAACCGAATTGGAAAGAAATACCGACCTTAAAAAACAAAGTAAATATGGTCGTGTGAATGTTCTAACAATTGTTGCAATTAAGGCTACAGCCAACAATCCAAAATTGTAATCAACATCAAAATAGTTTACGACTATTATTACGATAACAATAATGTAAGTTAGAACACCTAAAAAATCCTTAATCTTGTTTAATAAAAAACTGCCCGTTGGAATTTTGTTAATTCCGCTCCAAAAAAATTTATTTATTATAGAATTAAAAAGGAAAGCAACAGAGAAGCAAAAACTTCTATGGATTAATTGATTATAAGTTTAAGTATTCATTCCAAATTTTGTAAAGCTCATAAGTTGCGCGAATATCTTGTCCGCAATAAACTGCAATTTCTTCAATTCTTCCTGCTTCGTATAGTTGTTTAACTTCCATACCGCTTACGCCTTTTGATTTCGGGGATTCAATACCAAAAGCATGACAGTAAAAATCCAGATTAAATTTTCTTATTAATCCGTAGAAAGTAAACTGCTCCAACAAATCAATATGTTTTGAAGTATTAAATCGATTACCAAGAAAATTTACGGTTGGTTTTATTTTTAAGACTGCCGAACGCAGCATTAAAAATGGTATATCAAAATTTCTTCCGTTGAATGAAATAAACTTCTCAACTTTTTCTGCATACTGCCAAAATGTTTTTAGCATATCAACTTCAGCCATTGCTTTATAGACGACATGCTCGTCATCGGAAACAACATTCTTTTGATCTTTATCTCCTTCATAAAGTACAAGAGCTTTTTCCATTTGAGTGTGATAAAGTCCAATTGCCACAACTTTTGCAGTAAATGGATAAAGACTCAAGTATCTAACAGCTTCATCAATTTTTTGAGTTCGTGTTTCCTCGTCCTTTTCCTTTTCTGCATATCGAAGCAAAAATTCTTTTTGAGAATCGGAGAGTGTGTCGATTTCAAAACCGACTGTTTCAATGTCGAATACTAATTGCACATTGACCCCGAATTTTGGTAAAGAATAAAAGAAATTATTTCTTATTCTTTAAAATAGCAACATCTTTTTCGTAGGATTTTACTGCATCGTAGAATTCTTCAGGTAACGGTATGGATTTTTGAATTGATTTATCGATATGTACAACTGTGCCACCGCCTTTTGCAATAATTTTTTGAGTAGAAACTTTTTCAACTATATGTTCAAAACTAAAACTTGAGTTCTTTACTTCATTCACTCTGGTATGGATTATAAGTTCATCATCAAGATGTGCAGATTCAAAATAATCGCAGTGATTATGAACCATAATGAAAAATGAATTACCTTCAAGAAATTCTACTAGATTATAATTCCTTTTCAAGTCATACACATAACTCAACCGTGCATCTTCAAAATAATTGAAGTAAACAGCATTGTTGCATATACCCAACATATCAACTTCATGAAACTTTACCTGCTCTTTAATTTGATGCTTATACAAGCTTTTATCTATTTCCCTTTTATTCTTAATCATAATCTTACTCCAAGTTCTAAAGTTGTCCCAAAATCAATTTTGTTTTTTCAATATCTTCAATAGAAACATCCATATGAGTAACTGCTCTTAATGTTCCAACACTGCCGACAGAAAGAAGTAAACCAAGTTCTTTAGCTTTAGCCAATATTTCTTCCACAGAATTTTTTATTGGCTTGAAAATAAGAATATTTGTTTGCACACTTTCCAAATCAATTTCGAAACCATCGGATTGATTTAAGAACTCTGCTAAAGTTTTTGCTTTCTCGTGATCTTCTTTTAGTCTTTCGATATTATTCTTAAGAGCATATAAACCGGCTGCGGCGATCACACCAACTTGTCTCATTCCACCGCCCCATGCTTTACGAATACGGTACGCTTCTTTTATAAAATCCTTTGACCCGGCAATAATGGAGCCGATAGGTGCACCTAATCCTTTTGAAAGACAACAAGAAATTGAATCAAAATAACTTGCGTATTCTGAAGGTGGAATACCAGTTGCAACTGAAGCATTCCAAATTCTTGCTCCATCAAGATGAAAAAATAAATTGTACTTTTTTGCAAGATTATGTAACGCTTCAATGTTTTCAATCGGATTGACAGTACCACCGGCTCTGTTATGAGTATTCTCAACCTCAATTACTTTTGTGCGCGGCATATAATATGCACTAGTTGGTCTAATCAAAGGTTCAATTTGTTCGGGTGTAAAAACTCCTCTTTTACCTTCAACCTGCAAAAGCTGAATACCGCTTAAAGCAGCAGGTGAACCTGATTCATATTGAAAAATGTGAGCATCTTTTTCGCAAATTACTTCATCCATCGGTTGAGTTAATACATTTAGACAAATTTGATTACCCATTACTCCACTTGGGACGAATAGTGCTGCCTCTTTGTTTAATAACTCTGCTGCGTATCTTTCCAACTCATTTGCTGTAGGGTCTTCTTTATAAACATCATCACCAACTTCGGCATCATACATTGCCTTTAGCATTTCTTTAGAAGGTTTAGTAACGGTATCACTTCTTAAGTCAATCATTTTATTTTCTTTTTTAGTTTATTAATAGTGAACGCAAACATAACAAATATTGAAGCAATAAGACTTAGTACCGGTAATACGTTTGCGGTTTTTGTATAAAAAGTTATTTCTGAATTAAGTTCTGCTTCATAAGTAAAACTTGTTCTTGTGTACATTTTTGTATCAATTAAAGTATTGCCATATTTATCGATGACACAGCTAATACCGCCGTTAGCAGACCTAACAACTGTTCGTCTATTTTCAATTGCTCGCAAAACACTAATCTCTTTATGTTGATAAGGACCGCTGGAATCGCCATACCAGCTATCATTAGTAACAACAACAATTAGTTCAGCACCGTTAATCACAAAATCCGAAATAAATCGCGGAAAAATTGATTCAAAACAGACAAGACCCGCTATTCGGAATGATTTATTATTCGGAGAAATTTCAAAAACCTTTTGTTCCGGTCCTTCGTTCCAACTCGAGATACCTACTCCCCATTTAATTAAATCTCCAAGAAAAGGAACTTGTTCAATAAATGGTACTTTTTCACCGAACGGTACAAGTTTTATTTTACCGTACATAGGTACATCATTACTTCCCGGTTGAAATAATAGAATAGAATTATAAGAAGTATAGTAAGTTCCGCTTGCAGTTTTCTTTGCATCCTTCGGTGCTTTTGTGCTGTCAAAGTAAAAATTGGCATGAGGCATTCCGGTTAGAAGAAAAACATTATTCGTTTCGCAAAAATTATGAATTCGTTGAACAACATTTTCATACCCACCGCCAAGCAAATAAACCGGCAGTGCTGTTTCAGGCCAAATTATTAATTCAGCACCATTCATAATTTCTTTATTAGATAAAGAAAGATAAAGTTCAAGTTGATCACTTAAGTTTCCGGCTTCCCATTTCTGCCAAGGATTGAAATTCGGTTGGACGACACCAATTTTTACTTTTAATGCATTACTTTTAGTTTCATTTGTTCTAACAACTCCGTATATAATTGGAACAACAAGCAAAAGAATACTTATGTATAAAGCTCTGCTAATTTTGAATCCAGATACAAACTTTTTGTAAGATATATAGAATAGTACGTTAATATAAATCACAACTATTCCTATTCCGAATGAGCCGATAATGTCAGCAATTTGAATAAAGGAATTGAAATAAGAAAGCGAATGTCCAGTGGTCAACCATGGGAATTTAATATCAGTAACGCTATATAAGTATTCGGAGGTAACCCAGAATAATGGGAAAAGTAATAGCGCAGTTTTTCTTCCGAAGGATTTAAAAGCTAAGTAATAAAGAGATGAAGGAATCAAGAAAAGAATCGGGTTAAAAAACAACAATGCACTTCCGGCAATCATCAAGAAAACATCTGCTTCCGGCTGCCAGCTTCCCACCCAATAACCGGAAATAATTGTGTATATAAAAAAAGTAAAGTAGGTAATTCTATTTATTGATGAAAGAGAATTCCGTTTTTCAATTATTATAAAATATGGGATAAGCGCAGCAAAGAGTAACGGGAAAAAAGGTAAAGGAGGAAATGCTAATCCAAACATGATACCGCTAATCAAAGCCAGCAGTAAGTCTTTTCTTCTTTCTCTCTTCAAATCTATATTTAACTTAACCGTATATTGGTTATTATTCATCGAATCAGTTTTCTTTCTTTTTTCGCCAGAATATTCTAATAAGTATAACAGCAATCACAGCAATTGTTAAAGCAATAATTGCGTACGAATAAGTATTTAGGTAATAGTCAATTAACCCAACATTATGACCAACAACCATACCCAAATAAATAATAAAAGCATTCCAAACAAAAGCGCTTATTGCTGAAAGTATAAAAGTACGTCCTACATCCAGTTCATGTACACCGGCAAAAAAGCTGATTACAGATCTTGTCCCGGGGAGAAAACGGTTTGCAAGAATTAATTTGTAGCCCCATTTTCTGAACCATCTATCTGCTTTTAATATATCGCCGTGTTTAATAAATTTTATTTTTCCCCGCCTTATTAATTTTTCACCAAAAAGTTTACCAACATAATACATCAAAACAAAACCGAGTGCGCTTCCGATGCTTGTAATTAATAATATGGGAATAAACGATAGTTCGGTAGTAGCAATTAAAGATGACCCTACTACAATTACTACATCGCTTGGCGAAGGGGGAAAAACATTTTCAATAAATGCAAAGAAAAACAAAACAAGATAAATGAAGGTAGTATCAACCGTGTTTATGTATGAGAGGATATCTTCTAACATTATGTGTATTTGATAGCTATTTAAATATTTGATTAAGTATTACGGTTAAATATAACAGACCAAAATTTACAAGAATTGTCCAGACTCTTACTATCATACCATATTTTGAGTGTTGATACTTATAAACATATGATTGCGTAAATAATCCAAGAATATTTTCTAAGAAAAGCGAATAATCTCTATTTAATCTTATTGATAATCTAAATCGTTGGAAAAGGACCAAAAAAAATAAATAGATCAAAAACCCAATGATTAATTGAAAAGAATTTACGTTGTTACCAAATCCAAAACTAGTAAGTGTTAAACTAACGGGTATAAATATTGAAGCGATTTGCCAAATTGTCTTTTCATAAAATCTTTCGTTTTCTATGGAAAGATCATATTGTTCTTTCAGCCTTATAAAAGTATTATCACTATTATATTTTTCTAAAATCTCCAGTCTCTTTACAAATTCTTTTTTAGATTCTCCCGAGAAATTAGAATCTAATAAAACATTAACTATCTGATTAGTATCAAAGTATTTTGATTCAAAATCAAATTCGTTTTCACTAATAACTTTTCCATTCGTGGCTAACTGCTTTTCGGTTATTACCTTAGCAATAAAAATAAACGTTAAGATAGCAACGATTACAGACAAAATTAATTTTACAAAAAAATAATCAATACTAAACCAAAGGAAATCATTAATGATTAAGGGCAAACGGAAGCCGATAATGATAGCAAACAAGATTGAGTTACCACTAATTAATATGTTTTTAATAAAATTATTTTCCACTATTTTGCTTAACCGTGATAATAACAAAAGCTTGTATCCCATTACCTTTTCCGAACTCAGTCAATCCTTCACCAGACGTTGCCGTGATACCAACATCAGAAATTGGAACACCGGTAAGCTCACTGATCCTCTTTTTCATTCGTTCAATATGAGGTGAAATTAAAGGCTCTTTACATTCGATAGAAATTGCAATATGAATTATTTGATAATTACCAAGCTCACTTAAACTATGTTCAAGATATACAGCACTATCTGTAATACTTTGTTCTCTACATAACTTATCCGAATAAGCACCAATTATGTTCTTTCCGGTAATGCTAGACACAGCATTTGTGAGAGCATGTAATACAACATCAGCATCACTATTACCACTAAGCGACCGATCAAAATTAATTTCTATTCCACCCAGAACAAATGGTTTTTCTTTTCGTACATCAAATTTATGGCTATCCTGTCCTAATCCAGTCTTAATTACCATAAAAAATTCTCCTATTCAATGTCTTATCTCAAAATGTGTAAATTCGTTTTTTGCTTCACACCATTTAATAGAAATATCTCTCACATCTGCATGCATAGGACCGACTTTAATTTTCTTAACAAATTCATCCAATAAAAATTTCTCTCCCTCGGCAACTGTAAAAACTTCACCGCTGAATAAATTTTTTGTATAACCTTTTAATCCAAACTGTTGTGCATGTTTAAGTACAAACCAGCGGAAACCAACTCCTTGTACTAATCCTTTTGCAATTATTTCAACTCTTTTTAAGTCTTTGCTCATAGATTAATTTCATGCTGTCGTAAGCTTCTGAAACTATTAATCCAAG
>DSBF01000336.1 GCA_011049495.1 Ignavibacteria bacterium | reverse complement strand
TTCAGCGTAATTATCCCGCTAAAGTACGCGTTGATATGGAAGTTTTAGAACTTGTCGGACAACTTTCTGACGGGGTTGAATATACATTTTGGACATTCGGCGGAAAAGTACCGGGTGAGTTTATTCGAGTAAGAGAAGGTGACGAAATAGAATTCCATCTTCACAATCATCCCACAAGCAAATTACCGCATAACATAGATTTACATGCAGTAACCGGTCCCGGCGGTGGTGCGGAAGCCTCATTTACAACTCCCGGTCATAGTTCGGTTTTTTCGTTTAAAGCTCTTAATCCAGGTTTATATGTTTATCATTGTGCAACCGCTCCGGTTGGACTTCATATTGCAAACGGTATGTACGGATTAATTTTAGTAGAACCCAAAGAAGGGCTGCCTCCTGTTGATAGAGAATACTATGTAATGCAAAGTGAATTTTATACTGAAGGCGCTTACGGCGAAAAAGGTTTTCAGCCTTTCAGTTTGGAAAAAGCTTTACAGGAAAACCCGGATTATGTTGTGTTCAACGGTTCGGTGGGTGCGATGGTTGGAGATAAATCTTTACGAGCTAATGTAGGTGAAAGAGTAAGATTATTTGTCGGTAACGGCGGTCCAAATCTTGTTTCATCATTCCACGTTATCGGCGAAATCTTTGACGTTGTTTATCAAGAAGGTGGCACATCTGTAAAACAGAAAAATGTTCAAACTACATTAGTGCCCGCCGGCGGTTCTGCAATTGTTGAATTTGATGTTGACGTTCCCGGTGAATTTATTCTTGTAGATCATTCAATATTCAGAGCATTCAATAAAGGAGCAATAGGTAAACTTGCCGTTTCCGGTCCGGAAAACGAAACAATATTCTCACATAAAATTGAAGATAAACTTTATAGCGGTGCCGATTCAAAATTTGGCTCTATAGATCCGACAACCGGTAAATACCGCGAAAGTAAAGACGAAGTATACAAACCTCAATTTGCCGACCAAGCTCAAGAAAAAAATCTCACGGAATTATCAACTGAAACCAAATCAAACAATTCAAGTTCATCTTCTTCCGAGAATGATATTGCAAAATTAGGTAGACAAATTTATCAATCGAGCTGTTCCGCTTGCCATATGATTGATGGTTCAGGAATGGTAAACGTATTCCCCCCTGTTAAAAATTCCGATTGGATTGATAAAAACGGAAAAGCAGGAATGATATCGGTAGTCGCGAACGGTATGAACGGTCCGGTTACGGTGAACGGTGTAAAATATAACAATGTAATGCCTCCGCAAAATTTAAATGACAAAGAAATAGCCGCGGTTCTTACTTATGTATATAAAGAAATTAATAAGTCAAACGAAACAGTTACGGTTGAAGATGTTAAGAAACATAAAAACAACAAGCAGCTTTCGAGTAAATAAAAATGAAAAAACTATTTAACATATCGTTTTTAGTATTATTAATTGTATCGATTGTCTACGCAAAGAAACCTTCCGAACATATTTCAGATATGGTAAAAATTCCTGCCGGTACTTACACGCCATTATACGTTAACGATACAACAGATCAAAGTGTACAAGTTGATGAATTTTTAATAGACAAGTATCCTGTTACAAACCAAGAGTTTCTTGAATTCGTGAAAAAAAATCCGAAGTGGAGAAAATCTAATGTAAATAAATTATTTGCAGATGAAAGATATTTATCACATTGGTATGATGATTTAACTCTTGGCGAGAATGTTAATCCCGATGCCCCGGTTACAAACATAAGCTGGTTTGCAGCAAAAGCTTATGCCGAATCTCTTGGCAAAAGATTACCGACGGTTGCGGAATGGGAACTAGCAGCTCAAGCCGATGAATCAAATCCAAATGGTTATGCTAACCCTAAGTATGTAGAAAGAATTTTAGAATGGTATTCAAAACCATCGACAAAAAATCTGCCTGCTGTCGGAAGTGTTTTTAAAAACTATTACGGCGTTTACGATATGCATGGTTTAGTTTGGGAATGGACTGCTGATTTTTTCAATGCATTAGTTTCCGGCGAATCGAGAGCAGACGGCGGAATTAACAGAAATCTATTTTGCGGCACGGGATCCGTAGGCGCTACTGATTTTACTAATTATCCTGCTTTTATGCGCTTCGCTTTTAGAAGCAGTCTAAAAGCAAATTACACAACCGAAAGTCTCGGTTTTAGATGTGCAAAAGATATTAATTAAAAGAGGTTTACAATGAAAAAATTATCCGTAATTATAATAGCTATTCTAATATTGACTGTATCTGTCATTTATATTGTTGCAACCGAAACATCCGTTGATGCATCTTCGCGGGCTGAACTTCAAGATAAGAAAAGCGAAAAAGAATCTTGCTGTTCCTCCGATATGGAAGAAGTTTCAATGAGTGAATTATCCGAAAATTCTTTGTATCAATTGAACTCTGATTGGACAAATCAGTTTGGAAATAAAATTAATCTCACAGATTTAAGAGGGAGAAAACAAATCGTAACAATGATATTTGCAAACTGTACATATGTTTGCCCGATTCTTGTTAATGATATGAGAAGAATAGAAGATCGTTTATCTAAAGAAGAACTAAAAAATGTTCAGTTCACTTTATTCACAATCGATCCCGAAAGAGATACTCCCGAGAAACTAAAAGAGTTTGCGCAAAATCAAAATCTAAATTTAAGCAGATGGCAATTGCTAACTTCTTCAAAGAGTGATATTGCCGATTTAGCTGCATTGATGGGCTTTAGATATAAAAAAGAAAATGACGGAAGTTATTCTCATTCCAATATTATCAGCATTCTTAATGAAGAGGGCGAATTAATTCATCAACAGGCGGGATTAAGTCAAGAAATTGAAAAAACATTAAACGTAATTAGAAACCAAAACAAACAAGGAGTATAAAATGTTTGAAACAATAAGAGAAAATCCAAACCAAGTAATTGTTAGAGATATATTAAAAACAAACATTAAAACTGCACACGTTTTTGAGAAATACGGAATCGATTTTTGCTGTAAAGGAAACCGTCCGCTCAAAGAAGCATGTGACGAAAAAAATGTAAGTGTTGAGACAATCTTAAATGAACTAAAAGATCTGAGCAATTCATCTGAGAAAGAAGATCTTCGCTTCGATCAATGGGATTTGAAATTCTTGATTGATTATATAGTTAACAATCATCATTCATATGTACGAAATGCGATCCCGCAGCTAATGCCTCATTTGGAAAAAGTTGCATTTAAGCATGGTAATAAATATGCCGAATTACTTGAAATTAAATCACATTTTGAAAATGTTGCAGAAGAAATGTATTCACACATGGAAAAAGAAGAAAAAATACTTTTCCATATAATAAAATATTTAGTAGATTCTAAACACTTTAATGAAAAACCCAGGATGAGTGGTTTTAAGACGGTAAAAAATCCAATTGATTCAATGGAAGCAGAACACAGTAATGCAGGTGGAGCAATGGAGAAAATAAGAAAGTTGACAAATAATTATACACCACCGGCTGATGCTTGCAATACATTCCAATTAACTTATAAAGAATTGGAAGACTTCGAAAAAGATTTACATATTCATGTTCACCTGGAAAATAATATATTGTTTCCTAAAGCAATTGAGCTGGAGAAAGAATTGTTAAAATTATGAAAAGACACAAAAATCTAATCGGTCTATCGCACGATCATCATCACGGATTACGTCTTGCGCAGTTAATTAAAAAAGATGCACCCGTGTATAAAGATTTACCGAATGATGTTGAAGGTAAAATCAGTTATACAATTAAAGCGTGGAAAGAAGAATTAAACTATCATTTTAAAAATGAAGAAGAAATTCTTTTTCCCGCTGTTGAAAATCGTGATGAGAAGATTGACGAATTAATTGATGAACTATTGGTTGAACATGAAGAGATCGAGTACAAAATCAGTCAACTAAAAACTTCGAGTGAAAAAGAAGAGATACTAAATGATCTCGGTTACATCCTCGAACAGCACATAAGAAAAGAAGAACGTGAATTGTTTGATAGAATTCAAGAAGTATTCGGCGAAGATGAATTGGATAACTTGATTGATAAAATTGAACCGGTTAAGTAGAGAATGGGAGAGGGGGAGAACGGGGGAGGTAAAAGTATTGCACCTATATGAGTCAAAAGAACGGCGTAGCCGTTACAGTATAGTAGTAATAAACAACCATTATTATCACATTAAACACCGTAGGTGTTTCATAATATTTTAGCTAAGAAAGTTGACTATCATGTTAAATAAAGAATTCTACGACAGCTTTGCAGAAGATTACAACTCAATGATTCCGCTTGAAAAACAGGTCGAATCAAAAACAAAATTTTTCAAACGCTTCATCTATGACGACACAAAATCCGCAGCAGATTTAGGCGCCGGAAGCGGTGCAGATTCAATTGCGCTTGCAAAACTTGACTTATATGTTACTGCATTTGAACCGTCATCCGAAATGGTTACACAAGCAAAACAAAATTTTATAAACCAAAATGTGAAAGTCGAAATTCATAAAAAAAGAATTATGGAAATAGATAATTCCTTTCACAACTCATTTGATTTAGTTGTATCGCTCGGCAACACATTTGCAAATATTAATAAAGAAGAAATTGAAGGTTCCGTTGTTAAGGTTCTTGATTTATTGAAAGAAAACGGTAAAGCGATAATACAAATTTTGAATTATGATAAGGTATTAAAAGAAAAAGAAAGGATAGTCAATATAACCGAATCAGACAAAAAGCAGTTCATCAGGTTTTATGATTTCTGCGATGAAAAAGTTCATTTCAATTTACTTTCGTTCTATAAAAATGATTTATCAAACCGCAAGCTAATTACAACGGAAATATTTCCTTATACAAAAACCTATATGGAAGGATTATTTCAAAAAAGCGAAAATGTGAAGATTGAGTTTTATGGTGATATGAAGATGAGTGAATTCGATTCCTTTACTTCAAACAACTTAATTATAGTTGTTAGAAAGTAAGTCTACAAACTAACCAGCTTATGCAGTGTCTTTTCTTTAAGTTGTTCGAGGGTTTCTGAGTAAAGTGTTTTTGCTAGCAGTGATTAAAAGTAAAAGTAATTTCTAATGAACACCGGCATCAGTCAGTGCATTTTCGAGTTCGGATTTTACGGATAATTTTTCAGCCCAATTTAGTAGATAATTCATATCAAGAGTATTTTTCTGAATTTTTAAAACCCCCACTATATCATTCCATTGCTTTTCAGATGTACCACCCCTCGCTATGTACCAGATAAGTTTTGTTAGAATAACATCTTCAGGGGCACAAATAAATACTTCTATAACATCATCTTTATCAACAAGTTTTTTCCGTGAGATTCTTTCAAATATACTTTGCTGATATTCGGTGGTTTTACTTATAAAGAAATCTATTTTATATGATGTGTCATGGTGAATCACATTGAAAGTAGATTTATGTTTTATAGCATCTATGATCATCTCACTATCCACATAATAATTTTCATCTAAAAGCTGCACAATTCTCTCTACATGCATCAAACTTATACTGGTAATTATATCAACATCCATCGTTGCCCTTGCAATTCCAAGAGACGAACTTGCTATTGAGCCGCCTATATAATATGGGATGTTCAATTCTTCCAGTAAATTAATTACCGGGCGCATTGCAGCAATCACATCACTTTTGCTCATTTTTTACCGTCCAGGATCTACGTACGCGTTCGGCTAATTCTTCACCATAATGAACAGAAATAAACAATAATTTTTGCTCTAATTCATTTAGATTAGGATTCGCTTCAGCAATTGCTTTTCGGGATTGTCTCATTACAAAATCTGAGAGGTGAACTGCTTTAAAAAATCTTTCGGAAGAACTCATTGCCCTGAATTTCTTAATTAGTTCTTCCTCTATTTTACTATTCGTGTCAACTGATTGAGGTTTCATAATGAATAAATATAATTAAAGGAAAAACAAAATGATATTGTTACAAACTAACCAGTTTATGCAGAGTTTTTTCTTTTAGTTGTTCGAGTGTTTCTGTGGAGAGCATTTTGTAGGCATCGTCTCTTAGTTTGCCCCATTTTTCGTGAACCGGGCAGGGTTTCTCGTTTGAGCATCCTGGGAAACCGAGAACGCAGTTGTTGAAGATTTCGAGTCCGTCTATTACTTCGACTATGTCAATCAATTTTATGCTGCTCGGACTCTTAGCAAGATAGAACCCGCCGTTCTTACCTTTCTTTGAACCGATTATTCCACTTTCGGTAAGAATCTGCATTACCTTCGAGATATACTCCTTGGGTACTTTTAATTCTTGTGAAACTTCAGTAGCCGTAAATATTCTTTTTTCTTTTTTTATTGATAAAAAGAGTACGGCTTGCAGCCCTAATTCGCATGTTTTTGAAAATATTACAGTCATAAATCGGAATTTTTATTCTGATAATATATTGCTTAACGAAATAGAATTCAAGTAAAAAGTTAGATTGAACTGTTAATATTTTTTAAGTGAGGGTCGCTTTTCCTTTCGCCACTTATCATATTCTTCCAGACGAGAGAGCCTCTTTTCGACAATCTTATATTCATGTATATCGAAGAATTTTTTTAAGGCGGGGTCGTGTTCTTCTAAATTTTTGAAAGCCAAAACCGCATCTATCAATTCACCTGTTTTGCGGTTCTTAAATTTGTAGTAAACAAAAGCATCTTCCGGCATACTTTCCTCAAAAAAATGCGACATCAAAATTAACGGAGCAAAGTAGAATTAGCAAAGGAAATTTTATTTTTATTTTTTGATGTGCTGCAAAATTTTGTATTCTTTATATATCAAAACATTTCTCTTTCTTTTTGAAAGAATTTTAATTAAATATCGCTCCGTTTTTAACGGCAAAATGATACCTATTAAAATAATGACCCAGCCGGATGACGTAACTTGCGGTCCAACGAGTTTGCATGCGGTTTATAATTACTTCGGTGATAAAATATCACTTCCCAAAGTCATCTCTGAAATTTCTTACCTTGAAGAAGGCGGCACGCTTGCAGTAATGCTTGCCATACATGCTCTTAAAAGAAATTATAAAGCAAAGATCTACACCTACAACCTTTCCGTCTTTGATCCGGTTTGGTTTAAGGAAAAAGTTGATATCAAAGCCAAGTTAGTTGAACAAAAGAAACATAAGAAAAGCAAAAAGCTACATCACGCAACAGATGCTTATATTGAATACTTATCGCTTGGAGGAGAGATTGAATTTGTAAATTTAACTCCTTCGCTTTTTAAAAAGATATTTGATAAAAAACTGCCAATTCTTACCGGTTTAAGTGCAACATATTTATATAACTGTTCGCGGGAAGCATGGATAAACAATAAAAGTATTTACGATGACGTTAGAGGTTTTCCGACCGGTCATTTTGTTGTTCTTTCCGGTTATGACGAAGAAACCCGGAATGTTGTTGTTGCCGATCCTTACCTCGAAAACCCCGTTTCACATGATAATTATTATTCTGTAAAAGTAAGCCGGCTTATTAATTCAATTATGCTGGGCATATTAACATTTGACGCTAACTTATTGGTAATTCAACCTAAGGACAAATAAGCTATGAGAAGTTTTGTTGTTGTAAATAATCCGAAAGACTGGAATTTTAAAATAGATAATGTAGAAGTAGTTTCAGCTAAGACTTATTTAACGGAAGGCAGTTTTGCCGAAATAAAAAGCGCTCGTATTTTCAACTTGTGCCGATCATACCGATATCAAGCAACAGGTTATTATGTTTCTTTATTAGCCGAAGCACGCGGTCATAGAGCTTTTCCTAATGTTTCTACAATTCAGGATATTAAATCACAAACAATCGTCAGAATAATTTCCGATGATCTTGATGATCTTATTCAAAAAAGTTTAAGCAAAATAAAATCCGAAGAATTTGTTTTAAGCATTTATTTCGGACAAAATATGGCGCAGCAATATGAAAAGCTTTCGGCTCAATTATATAATTTATTTCAAGCTCCTTTAATTCGCGCAACTTTTTATTATAACAAAAAATGGATGCTGCAAAGTATATCACCCATTCCCGTAAACGAAGTTCCTGAAAAGCATCGTCCTTTTTTGGAAAGATGTGCTGAAACATATTTTTCCAAGAAAAGAATTTACTCCGCGAAAATAAGTCGCGCAAAATATGATATGGCAATTCTTATAAATCCAGGTGAAGAAGAACCGCCATCGGACAAAAAAGCAATAAAGAGTTTTATTGATGCCGGGGAGGAGGTGGGTATTAGATGTGAGTTAATAACAAAAGAAGATTTCAGCCGAATACCTGAATTTGATGCATTGTTTATAAGAGAAACAACCGCGGTAAATCATCATACATATCGTTTTTCGCGCAGGGCTTTTGCAGAAGGACTTGTTGTTATTGATGATCCGCATTCAATTATTCAATGTACCAACAAAGTTTATCTCGCCGAAGCATTGATAAAAGCAAAAGTTCCGGCACCAAAAACAATTATTGTTCATAAAGATAACAGAGAAATATTGGAAAACGCTTTAGGCTTCCCGATTGTTTTAAAACAGCCTGATAGTTCCTTTTCACAAGGTGTGATAAAAGTTGATAACAAAGAGCAGCTTAAAGCAGAAGCAAATCGACTTCTTGAAATTTCCGATTTAATTATTGCACAAGAATTTACTTATTCCGACTTCGATTGGAGAATAGGAATACTTGACAAACAACCATTGTTTGCCTGCAAATATTTTATGGCGAAAGACCATTGGCAAATCTACAATTGGAGTAAGAAAAACAATGATCAGTACGGCAAATTCAAAACTATACCAATCTATGAAGTGCCGGATAAAGTAATTAAAACTGCTTTGAAGGCGGCAAATCAAATTGGTGACGGGCTTTACGGTGTTGACTTAAAACAAATTGGCAATGATGTTATTGTAATAGAAGTGAATGACAATCCGAGCATTGAACACGGTGTTGAAGATGCGATTATGAAAGAGCATCTTTACCTAACAATAATGAAATCATTTAAGGACAGACTTGAAACAATCCGCCAGGTAAAGGAATTCCATTTATGAATAAACGTCTTGGGCTTTTTGAAGGGTTTGGTGTTGAACTTGAATATATGGTTGTTGATAAAGATTCACTAAAAGTACAACCTATTGTTGATGAAGTGATTAAAGAAGTTGCCGGTGAATATGTCTCCGATTATGAAGATGAGGAAATCGCGTGGTCTAATGAAATTGTCTTACACGTAATTGAATTGAAAACGAACGGACCGAGTAATTCATTGGTTGATCTTGATAAAAAATTCCATCAGCATGTAAAAAAAATTAATAAAATATTGGAGAAATATAATTCGGAACTACTTCCTTCAGGTGCACATCCTTTTTACGATCCGAATACAGAAACTAAATTATGGACTCATGAAAACAATCCGGTTTATGAATCATATAACCGAATATTTGACTGCAGGGGACATGGCTGGTCTAACTTACAAAGTACTCATATTAATTTACCATTTGCCAACGATGACGAGTTCGGGAAACTTCACGCCGCAATAAGATTACTCATTCCGATTATTCCGGCTATTGCAGCAAGCACACCAATATTAGACGGTGCCTATACCGGTTATCTTGATTCACGACTTGAAGTTTACAGAAAGAATCAAATTAAAATTCCATCAATTACAGGGAAGGTTATCCCCGAACAAGTTTTCACCAAAAATGATTATGAAAATATTATTCTGAATCGGATATATAAAGACATAGCTCCCTTTGATAATGAGAACATTTTAAAATATGAATGGCTAAACTCTCGCGGTGCAATTGCAAGATTTGATAGAAATACTATTGAAATTCGAGTTGTAGATATTCAAGAAAATACAAAAGCAGATTTAGCGTTGGTGGGATTATTTTCGCTATTATTAAAAGAACTGATTGAAGAAAAATATATTTCTTTTGAAATACAAAAAGACTTTCACGAAAATGAATTGAGTGAAATATTTTTATCGACGATCAAAGATGCAGAGAATACAATTATTGATAGTAAAAAATATCTCAAGGTATTCGGTGCAAGAAATAAGTGCACTGCCAATGAATTATGGCAGCATATATTCGAAAACATCGTATTTGATTCAAGTATTATTAGTGATGAAGAACTTGAACCGATAAAAACAATTTTACATAATGGAACTCTCGCAACACGTATAAAAAAATCTTTAGGCAATGACCTATCACATAATAACATCGTTGAGGTTTATAAACAATTGAGCTATTCGCTAATATCAAACGAAATGTTTGAGCCGTGAAAAAATTATTTTTTTCTTGCGAACACGGCGGTAATCAAATACCCCCGGAATTTAAAAAGTTATTCACTCCATACAAAACTTTACTTAATAGTCATCGCGGTTATGACATTGGAATTTTAGATGTCTTCAAAAAGTTTACAAATGAAT
>DSBF01000005.1 GCA_011049495.1 Ignavibacteria bacterium | reverse complement strand
CCCCAAACACCGGGTGCGAAACCTGATGCAGCATTTTGAAGTGTTGTAGCATCCGACCCCTCAAATCCAAAAGTGCGGTATGTGCCTGTATAGCCTGAACGATTAAGATAAGTTGAAAGGCTTGCAGAGGTTGTCATATTAAGTGCGCCGTTAACAGGACCATCGTAACCAACGCAGCCGAACTGAACATCCAAGCCACTCGCAGCAAGGGCTTGTGCAAAGCTAACGATATTATTAGCAACAACATCTGCTTCTTCCCACATACTACCGGAATTATCAACAGTGAAAACTACATCTGCCTTTAGAACATTACCAGTACTTACTTTGTTTAATAACAAACCTTTTGTAACCCCGTTTTGAGTAACGAAAATGTTTGAACCAGCCGGGTTTGATGCGTTGTAAAAAAGTGTAATCGGCTGTAATGTATTAGGATCGACCAACCCTTGTAAGTTCATCTTAATTCGTTCGCCTTGTGCTTGGAAAGTGGCGGTAGGTTGAACATTATTTTTTGTTGGATTTGGTGGTGTTACGTTTACCGGATCAGCAGGAATATCTTTGTTCGAATTGTCGTCATCTTCTGCCTTATCGCAACCGAAGAATATTAAGCCCATTACAACCAAAAGAATTAGTATTAATTTTTTTGACATGTTCCCTCCTTATAGTTAGAAATAATCTGAAATATTTTTGCGAAACCAAATATAAAGTATGGAATAAAAAGATTAGACACAAGATTCCGTTACAGCGCTTGTGAACTGGAACAAATTGAATTTTGAAGTTAGTTATTCTGGTAGGTGGTTGAACTACTGAAATTTCCGAATGATTTTTTTACTCTCATTAATAACTTTTCAGTATCTTTTTCAGTGAATTGCAACACTTCCGCTTTACCGTATTTGTGAGTCAAACCTTGAACAGATTTTTTGATAATTGAGGTGAGATTACTTTCTTCTGTGATTAAAGTCACCGGCAATAAAACAATTATATCAAAAACAGCGAGCACTAAAATTTCTTTAAATTGATTTACCGGCAGTTCGGATATACGAATTTCCGGTTTTATTTTATTTATTCTTTTTTGATTTTTAAACTCATGAATGAATTGGTCATTCAACAAATTAATAGCTGCTTCGGTCGGTAAATTTATTTCTATCATAGTTATAATTTTTTCTGTTTAGTGTAAAATAAAAAACTAAAGACAAAAGACAAGTGAAAATTGATTTTAAGATGATGGCGATATACAATATATACCGCCATTTTTATGTTTAGATTTTTTGTGATTCTTTTAGTTCAATACTGTTGTTACTTTTTGAGCCGCTTCTTGTAAGCTCTGCGCAACTTCGAATTTAAGTCCCGATTCATTTAGTAAAACACCGGCTTCCTCTGCATTAGTTCCCTCTAATCTAACAACAATAGGAACTTGCACATTAATTTCTTTTACGGCATCAATAACACCTTGAGCAACTCTATCACATCTAACAATTCCGCCGAAGATATTTATTAATATTGCTTTAACGTTTTTATCGGATAAGATTATTTTAAATCCGTTTGCAACCGTTTCTTTATTTGCACCGCCGCCGACATCTAAAAAGTTAGCCGGTTCACCACCGGCAAGTTTAATAATATCCATAGTTGCCATTGCTAATCCGGCACCGTTTACCATACAGCCCACATTTCCGTCTAACTTAATGTAGTTGAGACTATATTTTGATGCTTCTATTTCAAGCGGTTCTTCTTCATCTAAATCTCTGTATTCAAGAATATCAGGATGACGATACAAAGCATTATCATCAAAATTCATTTTTGCATCTAATGCAATAACACTACCTTCTTTGGTTACCACAAGCGGATTAATTTCTGCGAGTGATGCATCAGTAACTTCATAAGCATTATAAAGTGATAAAATAAATTTTACAGCATTCTTCAATTGATCTCCTTGCAAACCTAAACCAAACGCAAGTTTTCTTGCTTGATATGTTTGAATTCCTACCGAAGGATCAATAGTTTCTTTCAATATTTTCTCGGGAGTTTCTGCTGCGACTTTTTCAATTTCTACTCCCCCTTCGGTTGAAACCATGATGACATTTTTGGATTGTGCTCTATCAAGCGTAATGCCCAGATAAAGCTCGCGGTCAATATTGATACCTTGCTCAATAAGTAATCGTTTTACCAATCTTCCTTCGGGTCCGGTTTGATGAGTTACTAAATTCATACCTAAAATTTGCTCAGCATAAGTACGCACTTCATCTAAACTCTTGGCAACTTTAACACCGCCGCCTTTGCCTCTTCCTCCGGCATGAATTTGAGCTTTAACAACCCAAACATTTCCACCGATTTTTTCTGCAGCAGAAACAGCTTCATCAACAGTAAATGCAACCAAACCTTCGGGTACCGGCACCTTAAACTTTCTTAATATCTCTTTAGCTTGATATTCGTGGATTTTCATTATTTCCTTCCGTTAATTTCCGTTAAAATTGAGTGCTAAATTAATCCTTTTGGTTTTAAGAATCAATTTGAGAGAAAACGTGTGAAGAAAATGCTCTAATGCAAATGTCTGTGATTAGTAATGGGATTCCGGTTATTATTTTGATTTATTTCATTTGTCTGTTTCATCAAAAAACTCATCACTTAAGCCAATATTAATTTGATAATTTTTATACTCTACTATAACTGTTCCGGTCATCTTACCTGATTTTTGAGTTTCTTGATTCGGCTGATATTCACCGGTCATACCCGGCGGTAAGTTCATCTGCTCAACTTTGAACGACAATTTCAATTTCGATGGGAGAGCATATTTTAATTGATCTTTATAGCTAAGTTCAATTGTTACCGTACCGCTTTTCTTTGTTGTTGTTTCAATTTTATGAACAACATATTCTTTTTTATCAATCCATAAGTCGGCTAAAACAAATTCGCTTAAATCGGAAAGCGGAATAATTTTGATCAGATAAACATCTTTACCGTTAATGATTTCTTCTTTCGCAATAACAGCAGTGTAATCGTCTTTCAATAATTTAGCCGGAGAAAAATTCAAGCCCTCCTTCGGCAATAAAGCAAATCCGTCTGATTCTAATTTTAGCTTATCAGGTTGTTTAAAGAAAATAGTTGCATGCGTTTCCGGTACTCTTAAAAAGTTAACATCTACTTTTATTACCGCTTCAACTCTATAATCGTTAACTCCATTTATTTTTGATTTAACATTTTCCAAAATCTCATCAGGATTCGGGAGTCCTGCCGAAACTGTTAATAGCGTGATAATTATTGTTAAGAATAATTTTTTCATGAAAGAATATCCTTACGATTAAAGATATACGTCGTTATTAAAAATAAACCTATAATATGTAAAAGTAGTATTAAACCTGAGTTAATCGCTTCCGAGTAATTTACGGGATCACCAAAAAACTCTCTCCATTTAATCATATGATTTGTGAAAAGATATGGTCTAAACGGTTCTAATATATCAATCGGAAGTGCAGAAATAATTATAAAAATTATCATTACCGCCATCGATGCAACAATAGGTCCAATTGCATTTTCAACCATTGAAGAGAAAAGGTAAGATAATGCTAAAACGGTGGTCATACTTAAAACAGCAAAACCGTAAGCAAGAATAAACCTCCACAATATATCGTCCGAAGCAAAGATATAAACTTTGTCACGAAGAACTATTAGTTCACCGGTTCCAAAGATTATAATGCTTACAAATAGACTTATTAACAACAACCATAGAAGCAGAATGTTGGTATATATGAATCCGGCGAAAAACTTTGAAATGGAAATACTAATTCTTGATACCGGTCTTGTAATAAGCATTCTGTAAGTACCGGATGTAGCTTCGCCGGCAAGTAAATCGCTGCCTACCAAAACTATTAAGAAGGGTATATGAATAAATAGAGCCTGCAATATTAGATACGCAATTAAATATCCGTTCAACAAATTTCCGACAAAGAAAAACGAGTCTTTCAAATTACGTGTTGCAAAATCTACATAACCTTCACCGGTAAAGTACAAAGATATTTGAACCACCGGGACAAGCACTCCAATAGCAATAAACCCAATATATGTTCTCAGCTTTCTAAATATTTTACCGAGTTCTATGGAAATTAATTTTAGTATCATTGGTTTGTCTCGGTAATTTTCAAGAAATAATTTTCTAAAGATCTAGTTGGAATTACTGCACTAACCTCAAGTCCGTTTTCAATAAAATATTTATTCAGCTCAGCCGATTCATTTTTAGGAAGCTCAAACACTAAGCGATTTTTTTCTTTCATAACAAAATTTGCATTCCACTGAGTCAGTTTAACAATTTCAAATGCTTTCGTAATATCATTCACTTCAAATGTTACGCGTAATTTATCGGGATTAAGTAATTCATCAACAGTCCCCTCAACTTGCGTGGCACCTTTATTAATTATAATCATTCTATTAGCAATCATTTCTACTTCATGTAGAATATGGGATGAAAGAAAAACGGTTTTATTTTTTTCTTTACTTAAATAAAGAATTAGGTCTCTTATCTCTTTCATACCTTGGGGGTCTAAACCGGTAGTGGGCTCATCTAAAATAATCAATTCGGGGTCATGCAGTAAAGCCTGGGCTATACCAAGTCTTTGTTTCATACCATGCGAAAAAGTTTTTACTTTGCTGTTATATCTTTTCTCGAGACCAACAAGCTCAAGCATTTTCATAATATTTTTTTTTGAAGTATCACCGCCGGAAATTTTACCAAGGACTTCCAAATTTTTATATGCGGTTAGATAAAGATAGAAATCCGGCTTTTCTACAATAGCACCAGTTTTTTTTAAAATTTCAATTCGACTTTTTTGAAGTGATTTTCCGAAGATTTTAATATAACCTGATGTAGGCTTAATTAAAGTAAGAAGCATTCTGATTGTTGTACTTTTACCTGCACCGTTTGGTCCTAAGAATCCGAACACATCCCCCCGGTAAACATTCAGATCGAGGTTGTCGACAGCAACTAAATTTTTGTACTTTTTAGTTAATCCCTTTACCTCGATAATTTTTTCAGTATCCAAAATACCTCAATAATTTTGATGATTAGACGTAACTGGATGTATGAAGTTTCTTAACCTTCATCGTACGCAAGTTATTCAAACTATTAAAGCAACCTGGAAGGTCAAAAACAAGTGACCTTCCAGGTTCATGCGTAAGGTTACTTAATCAATTACTGCTTTAAAGATCTCATCATGCAGTAAGGGTCTGAATTGAATGATTTTCGTATTAGACCTTGTTGGGTGAACCCGGTTCGTAAGAAGAATTACGAATAATCCTTCATTCTTATCTGCCCAAATTGATGTACCTGTAAACCCGGTATGACCAAAAGAGTTATCCGAGAATAAATTTCCGGCAGATGATTTTTCGGCTGATTTAGTATCCCAGCCTAAAGCGCGTGTACTTTGTTCCGAATTTTTCTTTGTAAAAAGATCGATCGTTTTTTTACTAAAAATCTGTTTACTGCCGAAGTACCCGTCATTGACATAAATTGAAATAAGCTTAGCTAAGTCTTCCGTAGTGGAGAATAAACCGGCATGCCCCGCAACTCCGCCAAGAAAATATGCGGTCTCATCATGAACTTTTCCTTTTAATAATTGCATTCTCCAATAATCATCTTTTTCTGTAGGAACACAGTTATACCAAACTTTGGGCGATGGATTGAAAAAAGTATTTTTCATTTCGAGTTGATCGAATAAATTTTCTTCAAGATATTTATCAATACTTTTGTTTGTAATTTTTTCAATTACTTTTTGTAATACGATCATACCAATGTCACTATATAAATATTTTTCACCCGGTGAAAATTCCAATTCCATTTTCATTATTGCGTTTATAACTTCATCGGGTGTATTATATTTTTTATAAAAAGGTTCCCAAGCAGGCAAGCCCGAATTATGAAGAAGTAAATTCTTAATAGTAATTTCTTTTTTGCTATTGTTTCCGAAACCTGGTAAAAACTTTACAACTTTATCATCAAGATGAATTTTATTTTGATCAAACAAAAGCATTACAGCAGAAGTTGTTGCAACAACTTTCGTTAAAGAAGCAATATCGAAAATCGAATTATCATCAATCGGTTTTGCATCTTTTTCATAAGTGCCTTTTCCAAAATTTTGATGATAGACAATTCTATTTCTATGACCGACTATTAACGATGCGCCCGGGAATATTTTTTCCACTAATGCACTCTTCACCAGTGAGTCAACTTTAATGAAATTGTAATTTGTATCTACTCTATTTTTAGGAATGAATAAACCTTTTGTCGATTTACTAATTCCGCTTCCTATAATAAACTCAGTATTAGGAAGTGATACTGGAAGTTTACCGGAAATTTTTGTGTTGCCCAATATTGCATCAATTGCGGCTGTTTGTGAGAAAGCAACGTTGCCGTATGTGGTTAAGTATGTTGGTATTCTCGTAACTTCGGAAAGTATAAAAGGGTTACCCAAACTAATTGCAACCGTTGGTTTATTTTTATCAAGTATATCATCTATAAAATCAAACTGCTCTTGGTGTAAATCTATTCTGCCGCTTGAAGAACGTACATTTGCGTAGATTGAAAGAATTATTAAATCAGCTTGCCGAATTTCGGAAAGTATTTTTGTGTATTCATTTTTTTTAGTACTAAAATTAACCCGGAAATTTTTTACATAACCGAAGTTTTCATTTAGTGACTTCTCAAACGGAAAGGGTTCTTCAATTGTTCTTTTGAATCTGCTGTCGCTAATAGTAATGCTGTAAACTTTTCCATACTTATTCGGATCAATGGGAATTAGTTTTGCTTCGTCTTTAACCAAAGTAACCGAAGCCTCGGCAATATCCTGTGCTAATCTGAAATGAGATCTTTTATTTATTTCTCTTTCGGCTTGTTCACAATTAATAAATCTATTTTTATCAATCCCAAGCCATTTTTTTACTTTTAATATTTTTCTAACAGATTCATTGATTCGTTCCTCCGATAATCTTCTTGTATTAACTGCTTCAACAATTCCATCTATCATTTCTTTTTCATTTGAAGGAAATAACAGAATGTCATTACCGGCTTGAATTGATAAAACACCAATTTGCTGTTGTGAATATTGATTTGTTAATGCCTGCATATTAAGAGCATCCGTTACCACCAATCCGTCAAAACCCATTTCATTTTTTAACAGTCTTGTTACAACATTATAAGAAAATGTAGCCGGGACTCCGTTTACATCAGATAATTCCGGAACATCAAGATGACCTATCATAACAGATTTAACGCCGGCATCAACAACCGATTGAAAAGTTTTCAAATCGATTTTCCACAACTCATCTTTTGTTAAATCGATTAACGGGAGTTCATTATGTGAATCCAAATCCGTTGCTCCGTGTCCGGGGAAATGCTTAGCAGTAGTAACTACTTTACTTTCATGCATTCCTTTAATGAATGCTTCCGAGTGAATCGCAATAATTTCGGGGTCCGAAGAATAAGAGCGAACATTGACAATCGGGTTGCGATAATCATGAACGACATCAACCAAAGGAGAATAATTATGATGAACTCCGATTGCACGAGCTTCCTGTCCAACTATCTTACCCATTTTATAATCATTTATAGGTTTACCAGCAGCAGCAAAAGCCATTTTGTAAGGGAACTCAACAGCATCGTTAAGACGCATTCCTAAACCTCTTTCATAATCTGCAGATATGAGCAGAGGTACTTTAGATCTATTTTGAAGTTGATTAAGAATTACGGTTTGGTTTTTTATTGTACCTTGAAGGAATAGGAATCCACCAACTTTTTCTTCTTCTACAAGTTGCTTAAGTCGTCTATATTGTTTTGAGTCTTCAATTGTATCTCTGCCGTAAGCATAAGGAATAACAAGTTGGGCAACTTTTTCTCTCAACGTTAATGAGTTCAAAACAGAATCAACCCAATGATAATCTTCTATTTGTAAAGGGAAAAGTTTATCGAACGTAAATTTAGGTTTGCCAAACTGGTTAACTCTTTCGGATGGAATGAGTAATGATATGACTAAAAAAACAATTATAGAAATTGTATATCGCATCAACTAGTTTTCTTTTTTATTCCGAAAGCAGGTTCAATCTTTACAAACTTTGCAACTATAAATGATGGTATTGTTGCTAATAATATCCAAGCAAAAAATAATTTATAACCAAGGCTTTCTTGTATCATTCCGCTGAACATGCCGGGTATCATCATACCTAAAGCCATAAAGCCGGTAGCAATTGCGTAGTGGGAAGTTTTGTGAGTCCCTTCGGAAATATGAATCATATAAAGCATATAAGCAGTAAACCCGAAACCGTAACCGAATTGTTCAACAGCTATTAGCGAGCTTATGGTTATAAAAGACTCTGGTTGAAAAATCGACATATAAAGATAAACTGCGTTCGGTAAATTAATTGATATCAGCATCCACCAAAGCCATTTCTTTAACCCGTCTTTTGCGCAGACAATTCCACCGGAAATTCCACCCACCATTAATGCAATTAACCCGATTGTTCCGTATATGACCCCGACTTCACTTGTGCTTAACCCTAACCCGCCTATTTCTCTGCTGTCAAGTAAAAACGGAGCTGCAATTTTTACGAGCTGTGCTTCACTGAATCTATATAATAATAAAAACCCAATGATTATAAGAATCCCTTTTCTTCGGAAGAATAAAACAAAAGTGTTTAAAAAATCTTCAACAAATTTTTGTGGTGAAGTCGTACTTCTTAATGTATCGCTTGGTGGATGCGGAAGGATAAAATTGTGATAAAGAAAAAACAAAACAAACAAGCCGGCTAATATTATAAATACAATTAACCACGCTATTTCTATCGAATAAATATTTTCAAAGTAACCGGCTAAAATTACAAGCAGACCTTGACCGGTTAACATTGCTAAACGATAAAATGTAGATCTAATTCCAACAAAAAACGCCTGCTGGTTTTCGGTTAAACCCAACATATAGAATCCATCAGCGGCAATATCATGTGTTGCCGAACTGAAAGCCATAAGCCAGAAAAACATCAATGTATATCTAAGAAACGATTCGGCAGGAATTGTCAATGCAACACCGGCTAAACCGGCTCCAATAATTAACTGCATTGCAATTATCCAGAATCTTTTTGTTTTGAAAAGATCAACAACAGGGCTCCATAACGGTTTAATTACCCACGGTAAGTAAAGCCAGCTTGTATAAAGAGCAATATCGGTATTCGAAAGACCTAATCTTTTATACATAATAACCGAAACAGTCATTACTATAATATACGGCATCCCTTCTGCAAAATATAATGAAGGAATCCAACTCCAAGGGTTTCTACTTTTTTTAATTTCCATTTTTTTCCGTAATAATTTCTTTAGCGATTAACACCGCACCATATTCAGGTGAATGTTTGGGGTTTACTACTTCAACCTGAGGTAATTCTTTGTTTATTTTATTAATTAAAGTTGACTTAAAGATATTATCATTGGACAATAACCCGCCGGTTAAAACAAGATTAAGTTCAGTTAAATTTTCTTTTCTAATTAGCGTTGTGATATGATTAAACAATTCTTCGGCTTCTTCTTTAATAATATCCAATGAATATTTATCCCCTTGAATTGCTGCTTCAATCACAACTTCGGAAAAAGAAGCAATATTAAAACTTTCCTTATAAACTTTAGTGATGAGTAATTCTTGAGAATTAATTTCGAATTTTTCTTCAGCTAAATTCATTAAAGGAGATGAATGCAAACGACCATCTAAAATTTTCGCCAAAGTATTTAAGCCCTTTCTTCCTATAGAATAACCTGAACCTTCATCACCGATTAATCTGCCGAAACCCCCGACTCTATTAACTACTTTATCAGATTTATAATATAGAATGGAACCTGTTCCTGCAATTAAAATTGCACCGTCTTCATTTTCAAAGGCACCTTTTAAAGTTATCCCCGCATCGGAGACAACCTTAACCACAGCATTTTGATAAAAATATTTTTTTAGATTGAATTCGAATTCATCGGCATCGTTTTTTCTTCCGGCTCCCGCAGTACCAATAACAATGTAAAACCTACTTTCTTTGTATTTATGAATGAAAGGAATAACTAATTCATAAACATTTCGAGATGCAGAATCGAGACCAATCTTTAAGAAATTCGATGGACCGCCAATTGATGTTTCAAGTATGTTGAGATTAATATCGGTGAGCAATAGTTTTGTGTTGCTTCCTCCGCCGTCAATTCCAACTAAAAATTTTTTCATTTAGATTTTGTTTTGTTGATTCATCGAAAATAGAAAATTAGATGTGAATTAAAAAATGAAATACTATAGGATATAACGAAATTTTATTAAATAAAATGCGGTGTTAAAAACGGGAGTGTGAATTTTTGTAATATGTAATTATAACTGCCATTCAATATCTCTCTGCCATTCATCCAGCATGTCTTTATCTAAATTAAGAATTCCCTCTTTGGTAATT
>DSBF01000261.1 GCA_011049495.1 Ignavibacteria bacterium | reverse complement strand
TATTTGTTCTACACACAAATTTGAGGAAAAATTGAAAAACAAAACAATAATAATTTTGCTTATGATATCAATTTTTGGTTTAAAAATATTTGCCCAGAAAAGTTATGTAACCCACCCCGAGTGGAGTAAAAATGCAGTTATATATGAAGTTAACCTAAGACAATTTACCGAAGAGGGAACATTTAAAGCTTTTTCCGAACATCTGCCTCGATTAAAAGAAATGGGAATAGATATTCTTTGGTTTATGCCAATTCATCCGATAGGTGAAAAAAACCGTAAGGGCAGTTTAGGTAGCTATTATTCTGTAAAAGATTTCAAGGATGTTAACCCCGAACACGGAACGATAGAAGATTTTAAATCTCTTGTAAATCAAATTCACGAGATGGGAATGTATGTTTTAATTGATTGGGTTGCCAATCATGCGGCTTGGGATAATGTTTTGGTTGATACAAATCCCGAGTTTTTTACTGTTGACAAAAACGGCAATTTCATTCCGCCTGTCCCGGATTGGAGTGACGTTATCGACTTTAATTATGAAAACAAAGAGTTGTGGGACTACATGAAAAGTGCCCTGAAATTTTGGGTTGAAGAGTGCAATATAGATGGATACAGGTGCGATGTTGCCGGGATGGTTCCAACCGAGTTTTGGAATGAAGTGCGAAAGGAACTTGATGAAGTAAAACCCGTATTTATGCTTGCTGAATGGGAAACTCCCGAACTGCACGAGTATGCTTTCGATATGACATATGCATGGGACTTACATCATCTTATGAATGATATTGCGCAAGGAAAGAAATCCGCGGAGGATTTAGACAAGTATTGGAAAAAAGAAAAGAAGAATTACCCCGAAGAAGCGTATAGAATGATCTTTACATCCAACCATGATGAAAACTCGTGGAACGGAACAGTATTCGAAAGATTGGGAGATGCCGCAGAGGCTATGCTTGTTCTTTCGGCAACCGTTGAAGGAATGCCTCTCGTATATAGCGGTCAAGAAACCGGACTTGATAAACGCCTTGAGTTTTTTGAAAAAGATTTAATCGAGTGGAAAGAACATAAGTTTTTTGATTTATATAAAACGCTGTTCTCTCTTAAAAAGAAAAACAAAGCTCTTTGGAACGGTAATTTTGGAGGGAACATTCAAAAAATAAAAACCGGTAAAGATAAAAGTGTTTATTCCTTTCTTAGAGAAAAGGACGGAGACAAAGTTTTCGTAATATTAAACCTCTCTGCCAACCCACAAACTATAAAATTAAACAACAGAGATCTTTCGGGTAACTATTACAACATCTTCGGTAATGAAAAGGTTTTTATAACCGGGAACGATGAATTTAATCTTGGCGGATGGTCGTACAAAGTATTCAGCAGTATTCAATAACTAATTGTAATGATTCAATTGTCAATCTGTTTTGTTTTAATCAAAGTTGTATGTAGCACTCGTTATCCTTAAATTTTTATTTTCATATCACGGCTGTCGGATAAAATCTTAGCATTATGGACAAACCTCATTCAACGCATGGTGGATATTCTCTCCCCGAACTTGTGAACAAGTTGGATAAACTCACACTCGAATTGGATTTTTATAAATCATCCAAAATGAACAAACGAAAACTGGATATTCTTTTGGAAAGTTCTTCTTTTCCGTTTTTAGTCGTTGATGAAAATTGCGCCATTTTATTCGGCAATACTATTTTTATCAACCTCTTAGAGTTAGAAAAAGAAAAATTATCTACTTATAACTTTCTCGATTTTCTAATCCCGGATAAAAGACTTGAAAAAATCAGATCGAGTATTAAAAATTTATTTAACAGAAAGTCCGGATATTATAGAGACCGCATGGAAATTAAATCCAGCACTTCCTCTCTATCTGCTTTTGATATTACCGCCCGCTTTTTTGAGTACGACGATAATTTAAAACAAGCCGTTCATATTATTCTTCAGGATATTTCCGAAGAAGTAAAATTTAAAGAAGCATATAAAAATGTAATTGAAAACTCCTTACAAGCAATATTTATAATCCAGGATTTTAAAATTGTCTTTGCAAATCAGCGTGCTGCCGAGATATCCGGCTACACTGCCGAAGAATTATGTTCGTTGGATATCAACGGCGTTAAACAATTGGTTCATCCCAACGATAGAGAACGCCTCTTTGAACTAATGCGTTTAAGCTTAACGGGCAAACGTGTTTCTCCAAAACAGGAGTTCATGGCAATCAGAAAAGACGGTATGATTTATTGGATTGAGATTCTGGCTTCGTTTATTAACTACAACGGAAAACCCGCGCTGCAAGTTGTACAGCTAGATGTTTCCGAAAAAAAACATGTTGAAACACAAGCTATAAATGCCGCTAATAAATTCGAGGTTCTTGTTGAGCAATCTATGGTAGGTATTTATATAATTACCGGGGGATTAATCTCATACGTAAACCCTCATCTTGCAAAAATGTTCGAATATGATAATGAAGAAATAGTAAATAAACTTTCTTACAAAGATGTTGTTCATCCTGACGATTTAGAAATGGTACAAGAAAACATTCGAAAGAGACTGGGCGATGAAATTACGAGTTTGAGATATGAGTTCCGGGGTGTTACCAAATCCGGAAAAATCATTAATGTTGAAGTTCTTGGATCAAGAGCAATATTAGACGGCAAACCCTCGATTATCGGATTGATGCAGGATATAACCGACAGAAAACGCACTGAAAGTGCATTAAAAATAAGCGAAGAAAAACTCAGAAATATAATAGAACACAGCAATGAAATGTTTTATATACATGATACAAATCATGTGCATAGGTATGTAAGTCCGCAATCTGTTGAATTCCTCGGCTATACTCCCGAAGAATTAATGATTAAATGGACGGATCTTGCGACCGATAATCCTATCAACCAAATTGGTTTTATGAAAACCGAGAGAGCAATTCAAACCGGGGAAAAACAAGAAGAATATCTGCTAGAATTAATGCGGAAAGATAAAAGCCGAATTTATGTTCAAGTTTCCGAATCTCCAATAAAAGATGAAAAAGGAATTGTAATAGGAATAACCGGTGCATTAAGAAATGTAACTGAAAAATATAAAGCCGAACAAGCGCTTAAAGAAAACGAAGAGCGTTTCAGAAGTTTATATGAAAATGCTATTCTTGGTATCTACCGCACAACACCCTCCGGCGAAATTATAATGGCGAATCCAGCTTTGTGCAAATTATTAGGATACGACTCCGCGGATGAATTTAAAAGGTTGGAAGCTTCCGGATTATATGAAGATCCTTTAACCAGAGATTATTTTGTTGAAGAAATGAATAAAAAGGGTGAGCTACACGGATTTGAAACAACAGCAAAAAGAAAGGACGGTTCAACTTTTAATATTAGAGAAAGTGCTCGTGCGGTTAAAGACAGCGATGGAAACATTCTTTATTACGAAGGTATTATTGAGGACATTACAAATCACAAACAGGCTGAAGAAAAACTTATTGAAGCAAAAAATGCCGCCGTACAATCCGATAAATTAAAAAGCGAATTCCTTGCTCAAATGTCCCATGAAATTCGAACGCCTATAAATGTAATTTTCAGTTTCACAAATTTAATTAAAGACGAGGTACGTGGAGTTTTAAGCGACGAACTTTTCAACAGCTTCAGTATTGTGGATAATGCTTCAAGAAGAATAATTAGAACGATTGATTTGATTCTTAATATGTCGCAATTACAAACAGGTTCATATCAATCTAACTTTGTAGAGATTGACCTTTATCAGGATATATTATTAAATCTATACCCGGAACTTTCACGGCTTGCAAGTGAAAAACATCTCTCCCTTAAAATTAACAACGACACCGACAATGCGAAAATTTTAGGTGATGAGTATTCGGTTAGACAAATTTTTGACAACTTGATTCACAACGCAATTAAATATACACACAAGGGAAATATTTTTGTAAACCTTTCACGAATGGAAAATAAAATTAAAGCGGAAATTATTGATACCGGCATTGGTATTTCAAAAGATTATCTGCCGAAATTGTTTTCCCCCTTTACCCAGGAAGAACACGGCTATACAAGAAAATACGAGGGAAATGGTTTGGGCTTAGCTTTAGTTAAAAAGTATTGTGAGTTGAATAAAACAGAAATTTCAGTTGAAAGCGAAAAGAATGTCGGTTCCAAATTTACTTTGCTATTTCCCTTATCGAAAACTTAAGAATCTTCCTTTACCAATTTGTCTTTATAAACATCAAGCATTTTTATTTGCTCTTCGCTTAACTTCGGATAGTCGAGTTTAAGTTTATTCATTTCATTAACAATAATTTCCGAGATTAATAATCGAGCGAACCATTTTTTATCCGCCGGTATAATATACCACGGGGCATATTCGGTAGATGTGTTGTTAATTGCATCTTCAAAACATTTTTGATACTCATCCCAATGTTTTCGTTCTTCTATATCTGATGAAGAAAATTTCCAATTCTTTGATTCTTCTTCGAGTCGTTTCATGAATCTTTTTTTCTGTTCTTCTTTAGAAATATTCAAAAAGAATTTTATGGTTACAATACCGTTTTTAAAAAGATATTCTTCAAAGTTTCTGATTTGTTCGAACCTTTCCTTCCAGATGTTTTTTGTTACCAGGTGCTGCGGTAGTTTTCTTTTTTTCAATAAATTGTGAACACGCACAATAAGAACATCTTCATAATGTGAGCGATTAAAAATTCCTATTCTTCCTCTTTCGGGCAATGCTTTGTTAATACGCCAAAGGTAATCGTGATCCATTTCTTCTGCGGACGGCTGCTTGAAACTGAAAACCTGAACTCCCTGGGGATTTAATCCGCTCATCACATGTTTGATTGCACCGTCTTTGCCGGCGGCATCCATACCTTGAAAGATTAGCAGCAATGCGTATCTATCGTACGCATATAATTTATCTTGAAGCTGTGCAAGCTCTCCAATGTTATCATCCAGCAGCTCTTTTCCTTCAGATTTGGATTCGACTTTCGAGTTGTAAGTTGTCCAATAATCTTTCAAACGAAATTTTTTATACCTTGCTTTGAATTTATCAACGTTGATTTTCATTTTATCACCGAGTTTATTTGAGCAGCATCATTTTTTTTGTTTCAACAAAACTGCCGTATGTTAATTTGTAGAAGTAAACACCGCTGCTTAATCCGCTGCCATTAAACTCGACTTCATAAACGCCGCTTGAAAGCTCTGAGTTTATAAGTGTTGTTATTTGTCTACCAAGTATATCATATACAATTAATTGCGTTTGTTGGGGATGAATGTATTCGTCCCCTACGCTTGGCAAAGTGAATTTTATTTTTGTTGCAGGATTAAACGGGTTGGGATAATTTTGCGATAAAGAAAATTCTAGCGATACATCATTTTTTACATCTACCGTTTTCGAAACTAGTTTCAATTCTTTTAGATTTTCAAATACTTGAAAAATATCCACCGTATTCAGCCCTGGTTTTAGATTTGTAATTTTATAGCTATAGATAGACGTATCGTTTGTTGCGGTCTGAACATTAATCTGACCAACTAAAGAATCATTTAATACTACTTTATAACCAATAGTGTTAATTTCGTTTGTAACGATCCAAATTAGATTTAACGTGTCTTTTTGTATGGACGTTTCAAACAAATTTACATTTGCAGGAACATTAACAACTGGATTTAATATTAGGTCCTTATATGCTTTGCGACTAAGTAAAATTCTCTCTTTAAGTTCGTCCAGCAAATACGCACCCGCTATCGCAAAACTAACCTCTAAAGTATCTGATGCATCAATTGTATACGGTCCACCGGATACGGCAAAGGCAATGTCTCCCGGTCCAAATTCAACAATAGTTGTAGCACTTGCGATGGTCAGCCATTTTTCTTCTTTGCTGTAACCGTCAATAATATTTATTCCGCCGTACATTCCTTCGTTCGACATTGCGCGGTAACCGTATTTTGTATCTGAGATTAAGGCAACGCCGATGTAATCATCAATTCGAGAATTTTGGTTGGGGTCCATATCATATACATATCCGAAGTGATCTTCAAAATCCCATGCAGTGTAATCATCATCAAAGTCGTGAAAATCTAAGTCGAAAAACAAGCCTGCATGAAATGTTTGAATTGTAGTATCTCCGTTATTTGTAAACCTATAACGAAGAATAATAAAATCACTGTATTCTTCCTGCGAAAAACTATATGTAAAAAGTTCTGTTTGTATTCCAAGTTTTTCTTCAGCCTGATCATCGTTAAAGAGCGTAAAGCCTTCATAGTCGGCATATTCTCCGGGCACGCTTATGCTGAACGGTATTAAAGTCTTAAAATCTTGACTTTGGTTTTGAAGATAATCAACATGCGCCGCATCCATAATCATAGTCGGTGAACTTCCGTAAATCAATGCGCCTTCAAACAATAAATTTTCTCCGTTATTAAAAAACAATCCGTCTCCTTCTGATGGAAGAGAACCATAATCATTATAACCAAGATTTCCCTTGCTGGTAATTGTGAGCGCAATATTATTTCCTGCTTGAGTTAAATATGTTGTGTTGAATTTGGTTCTGATTAATTGGAAGTCATTATAATTACTGCCGTTGCTGTATTTAATAAGTAACTCAACGTCTTGATTAACAGGAATATCTTCAGAAACAGAAAAAGAAAACGGTGAAGAAAAATTGTTCGTTTCTTCAAGAGTGCCAACGCCGCCAATAGTATAATTTCCTTGATTTATTGTTACATATTGGCTTCTACTTTCAAGCGATACTTGTACGTTTGATGCGGGGCTTAAATAATTTTTAAAGACAACACCGAGATTAAAAGCTTCCCCGGGTTCAACAACACCGTTACCGTTTGAAAGATCCGTGTAGACAAATTCTTCTGCGCGCACTGATATTGAATTTGCATTGCTCAATGCTTTATATGCATTTATTCTTCCTGTACCGAGATAATATTCAAAGAACGAATCGTTCTTATCGGCTATATAATCCGTGTTTACTCTTATTTGTTCTGCAACTTGTAATGGTGTATAATCAGGAAATCTTTGAATAATTAATCCGGCAAGACCGGCGGCAAGTGGAGACGCTAAAGATGTACCACTGCTGTTTTGCCAATATGTATCGTTCTGCCAGGTCGAATACATACCTTGTCCGGTTGTAAACCCGGTTGCCGGCGCAGTAACATCAACTGTAGCACCGTAGTTTGATGCGGAATATCTCAAATCATTTGCGTCTGTACCGCCAACAGAAAGCACCCCGTCGTATGCAGAGGGATACGCAGGTTCAATTTTATTATCATTATCCGCGGAAGAAACAACCAGTGCGCCAAGCGAAGTTGCATAAGTAATTGCGTCTTGCAATGCTTGTGAATACGGACTTCCTCCCCAACTGCAATTAATTACCTTTGCGCCATTGTTTGCGGCATATAAAATTCCTTCTCTACCGTAAGCAATAATTCCGTTCCCTAAATCCTGCCGCGAAGTTTTAACTGCCATTATTTTACAATTGTAACCTATCGACGCAATGCCTTCGCCGTTATTTGTAACAGCGCTTGCAAACCCGGCGACATATGTTCCGTGTGTAGGTGCGTCTTCCATCGGGTTGTTGTCCGGGGTTCCGTTTGTACCCCCGAAATCCCAACCTCTTATATCATCAACAAATCCATTACCGTCTGTATCGGTACCGTCTAAAATTTCACCCGGGTTCATCCAAATATTTGCAGCAAGATCAGGGTGATCCCAGTCTACTCCGGTATCAATTATTGCTATAACAATATCTTCACTACCTGTGCTCAAATCCCAAGCTTGGGATGCAGAAATTTTATTAAGATACCACTGAGTTCCGTCTAAATATTTTGGATCGTTTGGTTCTAAGCTTATTTTATATACATACCAAGGCTCTGCCCATTCTATACCGGATGTGTTGGATAATTTATTTGATAGTGCCTGCGGATCATAAGGCGATGAATATTCAATTACGTATGTTCTGTTTATATCGGAATAGTTAATTGCTTCTTCATTTAAAACCGTATATGTTTTTTCAACTTTTGTTGCGCTTATGTTATCTAAATGTTTCGCTGTTTCCGATGGGATAATCGAACTTTTATAAAAGCTGTTGTTGGTAGATTCCTTAAACTTCACAACAACTTTATTTGCAAGGTAATATACATCTCCTTTTTGTATAATCTGATCTTGAGAAAAAGTCGAACAGAACAAAAACAATATTGTGAAAAAGATTTTTTTCATTTAAACCACCGTTTTAATTTGTTCTATATGTAAAAAGTTGTTTGAATTAACAATGTAAAAAATCATCCGAAGCATTAATTATCCCCCTTTAAGATTTTCCTTTTGTTGTAGTTTATATCCGGGACTAATTCATCACCTAATTCAATTTCTAAAATTTCTTTTTCAGTATTTAGATCTACTTCAACAATTTTATCACCGCTCTTCCAAACCCTTGGTGATGCAGATATAATTTTCTCCGAATTGTCGGCAAAGTAAATTTTCAATTTAATTGGAAGAGGCAGACCTCCGTCATTACTAACTTTTACATATTTTCTTCCGCCGTCATTAATATATTCAACTAAATTTAGTTCGGGAGAATGGAACTCGAAAAACCACGGCTTCCAAAACCAAGAGAGATTTTCTTTTGCGACTCTATCAAAAGTAAAGAAGAAATCGTATGGCGTGGGGTGTTTTTCTTTCCATTCGTAAATAAATGTTTGCATGGCATTCAAGAAAAGTTCTTCACCCAACAGTTCTTCAAGAGCAAACAGTGCGCCTGCCGAACGTGAATAAGAAGCAACTCGATAATGTGTCCCTTTCAATAAAAACGAAGGCGTCATTGGCGGAACTTCAAGAATAGTTTCTAATTGTCTTTCTTGAACTTTGAATCTGCCCTCAAGCGGATTATATTCACCTAATCTTCTTTGTATTTTGGTTGGTGAAAAAACCGCCCATCCTTCATCTAAAAATGCGTAACGTCTTTCATTGATTCCCATATAAAACGGAAAATATGTATGAGCAAGCTCGTGTGTTGTTAAACCGACAGTGCTTTCATAAGTTCTGGCTTCACTATCGTTAACTATCATTGGAAACTCCATCCCGCCGCGCCCGTTAAAAACTGTAAATGTAGGATAAGGAAAAATCACTCCCGGCATTTCAAATGAATGAAACTTGATGGCTTCTGTTGAAATTCTTACAACCTCTTTAAAATTAACCGATTCTTTTAGATATCCTGCATCAACGAAAACTTTTCTGTCTTTCAACTTAACCGTTACTCCATCCCACAAATAGTTCTTGCCTAATGCAAAAGCAAAATCGGGAGCTTTATCTGTTTTAAACTTCCAAGTAGTAAATTCTCCTTTGGTTACATCGGAATGAAGATCTTCTTCGGTGATAATATTGATAATCTCCTCCGATTCTTGTGCTTTACTATACCTTTCAAAAATATTATCTGTCAGAATTTCATCAGGGTTTTCAAGAACACCTGTAGCCCAAACAACATAATTTTGCGGGACTGTGATTTCAACATTAAAAGAGGCAACGCTGCTGTACATTTCTGCTGTGCCGGCATAAGTGATTTCATCCCATCCGTGTATGTCGTCATAAACGGCAATTTTAGGATACCAATAAGCAATAAACATTGATGTGTCGGAATATGCACCGGTTCTTACGGGTCTATGTTCCGGTATCGGGAAACTCCACTTAGTTTCTATTAATAATTCGTCTTTGGGGTTGAGGGGCTCGTCTAATTTAATTTTCATATTGGTAGTTACCCTGCTTATGCTTCTGCTGGTATCCGACACATCGTATTCTTTTAAGTCAATTGATAATTTTTTTATTAAGACCCCATCATTAACAGCATTTTTGGGTATCTGCCAATCCCGAACTGTTCCTGCTTTAAATAAATCGGGATAAAGATGCATTACAATTTCTTTTAAAGTGTCGGGACTATTATTAACATATCTTACCGCTAATTGTCCATCCAATATTTTTGTAATTGGGTCAACTTCGGCTTTTATTATATAGTTGATTTCGTTCAACCAATAATTTTTCCCCGGAGCTCCGTTATAAGACCGAGTTTCTTTTTGATATGCTCTTTTAATCGGTTGGGGGATATAAAGGTCTGTGGTCTGAGAAACAAGAATAATTGACAGTAAGAAAAAAGTAATAATTGTTTTCATGGCTCTCTTATTTTTATTTGTAGATATAAAAAACCCCAAATTAATTTTGTAATATAATCAATTTGGGGTTAGGGTAAATTTATAAAACTGGCTCTTTAACTTCGAGTATTATTTTTTCAAAAGCCTGTTCCAAGTCTTCAATAATATCGTTAACATTTTCAATACCGACCGAAAGACGTACTAAGCCATCTGTAATTCCGGCAGATTCTCTTGCTTCTTTTCCCATTGAAAAATGTGTCATGCTTGCCGGATGCTGAATTAATGTTTCAACACCACCGAGACTCACGGCTAACTGACAAAATTTAACATTATTCATCGCTGTTTCACCTGCTTGATACC
>DSBF01000496.1 GCA_011049495.1 Ignavibacteria bacterium | reverse complement strand
TACCGCGGACTCTTTCTTGCCAGGTGGGAAGGAATATCAAGAACATCGATGTTAGGCACTATTGTAGTTGAAAGAATAATTGATATTATCGCTCTTGGAATCGCAGTAATCATTAGTGTTATGGTCTATTCGGGGAACCTATATACGGAAATTACATGGCTAAGTTCAGCTCTCATTTTTGGAAGTGTTGGAATCATTTTATTAATAGTTGTTATTTACTTTACGGTTAAATTAAAACAAAGATTTTATAACGCAATTGTAAAGTTTGTAGGGAAAATTTCCGTAAGTGCTGCCGAAAAAACTGCGAATGCTTTTCATACACTTACCGAAGGTTTTGCCGCTTTACGTACAAAGCAAAGTTATGTTTATACTTTTTCTCTCTCCGTTTTAATAATGCTTGCTTATGGTTATGCATCGTATGTAGCTTTTTATATGCTTCATATGGATGAAATTCAGACAACTACTTTTGCAATGGCATGGATAATAATGACAATAAGTGCATTTGGAATTGTTATCCCGACTCCGGGAGGAACCGGTTCATATCACGCAATAAATATTTTGGTGCTTACACAATTATTTGGTTTCAATCAAGAAGTTAGCGCTGCATATGCTATATTGACTCACCTGATTTCATATTTAGTTTTTATTCTTTCAACAATCTTTTTCTTATACTTTATTAATTCTCAACAAGCAAAGAAGGGTTTAAAGAAAGAAACATTTTTGAGTGTTCTTACTAATTCAAAGGATAACTGATGAATAAGAAAATATTTACCGTAATATTTTTATTAACAACACTTGCAACATATTCGCAATTTGATTTTATGACCGGAATGGGTATTTCATTTCAAACAACCCCGTCATTAAAAGATTATATTAACACATATACTCAAGGAAATGATGGACCAAGTGAGTATTCAAGTGCAGTAACATTTTTCTTTGAAACCGATTATTCAATCAACCCTACTTTCGATATCGGAATTGAATACGAAACTAAAATATATTCTTTCAATACTTCTTTCGGAGGAATAGGGAAGTATGATATTTCTTATTTAGCACACAGTCCAAGTTTACTTGGTTATTATGTTATACAAGGCGAAGGATATAAATTTAAATTAGGCGGCGGTGCCGGTTACAGAATAATTTCCGTTGATGAAGAACTTCCAACCTCAACCGCTGTAACAAATTATACCGCAAATGGTTTCGGGCTTTTGCTTAAGGCACAGGCTCATACATTATTAAGCGGAAGTTTTTATGCTTACTTTGGTGCTGATGTTCGTTATGATATTATCGGAGAAGCAACAAATGATGGTGTAAAACTTGAAGCACCGGGTCTCAAAGAAGAAGTGAATTTTAATACTCTTTCATTCGGTGTAAAAATCGGTGTCTCATATTTAATAAGGTAAACGAATGTCTATTATAGAAGCTATTTTTCTCGGTATCATTCAAGGGCTTACAGAATTCCTACCTATCAGCAGTACCGGTCATTTAACAGTTGCCGGTAAATTAATGGGATTAATTTCTGAAGAACACCCTGAACGTTGGACTTCATTTATTGCTGTTATACAAATCGGTACTCTAATTGCAATCCTTACCTATTTTTGGAAAGATCTTATAAATATCACAAAGGATTTCCTAAAATTTAATCTTATAAAACCACGAAAATTTTCCGAACAAAGTTTTGATTCCAAACTCGGCTGGTTAATTATTATCGGTTCAATACCGGTTATTGTTGTTGGACTTGGATTTAAAGATTTCATTGAAGGAGCTTTTACAAAAAATTTATATGTAATAGCAATAAGTTTAATTACACTCGGTGTAATACTTGGTTTTGCTGAAAAAGTTGGTAAGTTCAAAAAAGAATTAAAAGACCTGAAATGGTACGATGGATTAATTGTCGGTTTTGCACAGGCATTAGCGCTTATTCCGGGTTCATCAAGATCAGGTACTACAATAACAGCCGGAATTTTTCTTGGATTCAAAAGAGAAACAGCTGCAAGGTTTTCATTTTTATTAAGTGTCCCGGCAATTCTCGGAAGCGGACTTTTGCAATTATATGAAGCTTTGAAATATATTGACTCTTCCGGTATGATTGATTTAATAATCGCAACGATTTTCTCGGCAATAAGCGGTTATCTTACAATAGAATTTTTACTTAGATTTTTACGAAAGAATTCTACATTAGTGTTTGTATTTTACAGAATTGTAATCGGTATAATTATTTTTGTGTTAATAAATGGTGAGTTAATAAATCCTTAGGAGGAAACATGAAAAAACTAAAATTAGTTGTCTTACTATTGATCACATTTTCAATTACAAATTGTGCAGATCAAGATATTCAAGAACAACCTCAATCAAAAATAAACCAAGAGAATCAAATGAGTGAAGAACAAAAATATAATTATGTTACAATTTCTCCTGACTCAATGCTCGTAGCAGTAGTAGAAACTAATTTGGGAACATTTGAATTAGAGCTCTATCCAAATGAAACACCGATAACCGTTACAAACTTTGTTACGTTAGCGGAAGAAAATTTTTACGACGGGGTTTCATTTCATAGAGTAATTGACGGTTTTGTAATTCAAGGCGGTGATCCAACAGGTACAGGTTCGGGTGGAAAAAGTATTTATGACGGCAAACCATACGCTGATGAATTTGTACCGGCATTAAGACATAATTCCGCAGGTATTTTATCTATGGCGAATCGTGGTCCTCATACTAACACAAGTCAATTCTTTATTACGCTCGCACCTACCCCGCATCTTGATGATAAACATACCGTGTTCGGAAAAGTCATCGACGGGATGGACGTTGTAGCTAAAATCGGAAAAGTTCCAACAGAACCGCCCCACAACCGTCCGGTTGAGCCAGTTGTAATGGAGAAAGTTACAATTGAAAGAAGATCAAAAATAAATTAGCTGAATGAAACAGCAAGAGTTTTTTACATCTCGCTGGGGATTAATAATTGCAACGCTGGGTATTGCCGTAGGAACTGGTAATATCTGGCGTTTCTCACGTATTGTAGCGCAAAATGGAGGGGGATCATTTTTAATTCCTTGGGTTGTTTTTCTTCTTTTCTGGTCAATCCCTTTAATCATTGCAGAATTTGCTATCGGTAAATCGACCAGACTAAGTCCCGTTGGTGCAATCTCAAAAACCGCAGGTAAAAATTTTGGATGGATGGGAGCATTCATTGCTCTTGTATCAACTGCAATTATGTTTTACTACTCTGTGGTAACCGGCTGGTGTCTTTATTATTTCTCATCTGCAATTTCAGGAAATCTTTTTGAAACACAAAATCATCTTGAATACTGGAACCAATTTTCAGCAAGCAACCTGCCGATATTATTCCATGCAGTTGCAATAGGTATCGGTTCATTAGTAATTTATCGGGGTATTGTAAACGGAGTTGAAAAAGTTAATAAAGTATTAGTTTCTTCGCTTGTGATAATACTCCTTGTTTTGTTCTTTAGGGCAATTACGCTTCCAAATGCAATTGAAGGAATAAAATATTTCTTTACTCCACAAATTGAATTTTTATTAGACTACAAAGTTTGGTTGAATGCACTTACTCAAAATGCATGGGATACGGGTGCAGGTTGGGGACTTATTCTTGTATATGCAACTTATATGAAGAAACGTGAAGATATTCCTCTAAATGCCGCATTAATTGGATTCGGTAACAATTCAATTTCTCTTATTGCGGGCGTTACAATTTTTTCTACGGTTTTTGCGCTCAGTTCCGTTGATGCTATGAATCAAATATCAGAATCAGGACCGGCAAATACTGGACTTACATTTATTTATCTTCCTTTACTCTTTTCAAAAATATCAGGAAGCATAGGCGTTAACACAACATTTGCAGTAATGTTTTTCTTAGCGTTATCATTTGCTGCACTTTCTTCGTTAATTTCATTAATTGAATTGACAACCCGTGTATTTATTGATTATGGAATTGCAAGAAAAAAAGCTGTTAAATTAGTTGCCGGAGCCGGTTTTTTACTGGGAATTCCGTCTGCAATGGATGCTGATTTCTTTATTAATCAAGATTGGGTATGGGGTGTCGGATTAATTATCAGCGGCGCATTTATTGCTTTTTCGATTAACAAATATGGTGTAGATAAATTCAGAACGGAAATAATCAATGCAGCAGGAAGCGATATTAAAATTGGAAAGTGGTTTAATTATTCTATAAAATATTTGATCCCGTTTCAAGCTGTTGTGTTATTGTTTTGGTGGTTGATATCATCGGTAACATGGGACCCGCAATGGTGGAATCCGTTTCATGCAGAAAATGCCGGTACATGTTTACTTCAATGGGGATTATTTTTAGGCGTATTTTTTATTTTTAATAAAAGAATAGTTCTTCAAAAGTGGTTAGATTAATGGACTTAATTTCTATTATTACTATGTTATTCATTACTACTTTGGTTTGGGGTGGCTTTTTGTTTTTTCTATCAAAAGCTATAAGTAAAGAAAATCAGAAGAGAAAAAATGGCTAAGGTTAAGCACAGATCTTTATATGAGTTACCAGACCTAATAAGGGGAGAAAAACTTCCGCCTGTTATATTTATATGCGGTGAAGATACATATGCAATTGACGGTGCAGTTAAATTATTAATCGAAAAAATTGAGCCTATGCTTGGTTCGGACTTTGATAAAGAGATTATTTCTACCGAGAAGAAAACCTCGGCTCAACAAATTATCGATCTTTTACTTTCTTTTCCTTTCGGGGGAAGTAAAAAACTTGTGGTATTAAAGGATTTTTCTAATATCGACGATAAGAAAAAGTTTACTGAAATTATTAATTCGCCCCCGGAATATCTTTATTTGATTATAACTCAACCCGGAAAGGTTAATGCTACTAAAATAGAACCATATGCCTCTCTGCATAATAAAAAATATATGTTTGAGGCAGTAAAGTTAAAGCAACATGAGCTTGCCGATTGGTTGGTAAAGCATGCAAAAAAGAACAAAACTAATCTTTCCTACGAAAATGCATTAGCTTTAACGGAAATTGTTGGAGAAGAAAAATCTCTCCTTGAAATGCAGATGCAGAAATTTTATGATAATTTAGGTGAAGGAAAAGAAATAACTTTTGATATAATTACTGATTTAGCTTCTAGTACTCGAAAGTTTACAACATTTAATCTGCTTGATGCAATCGGTAGTGGAAATAAATCAAAAGCACTTGAAATAGCTTATAATTTGATCGAAAACGGTACAGAAATTGGGCAATTGATTTCAATGTTGAACAATTATTGTTTATTCAACGCACAATGGATGGAATTATCAAAAAAAGGTATTGATTTAGCCGAAGCGGCTAAGATGGCTGAAGTAAATTATTTTTATTTTAAGAATTCTGTAAGTAAGAATATCTTTAAAAATGAAAATAGATTATTAAAAGCCTCCGGAGCTCTTTTGAATGCCGATATTACTGTAAAAACTACTTCCGCTGATCATAAAACCGTCTTATCAATTTTAATTAGTGAGATGATTTCTGACTAGATTTTTTTCTTAAACAAAAATTGATTAGGGAAAGAAATTAGGCTAATTTATTTGAAACATTTTTTCATGGATTAAGGTATAAAAACAGTTGACAAAAAAGCTTACTGAATTAACTGACGAAGAATTAATTAAAGAGTTCCAGGATAACGAAACTCTTGAAGCTTTTGAAATTTTGGTGAAGAGATTCAAAGACCCTCTTACCAATTTTGTTTTTAGGTTTGTTGGTGACCGCGACGCCAGTACTGATATTGTCCAAGACACGATGATCAAATTTTATTTGAACAAAGACTCTTATAAGTCCTTTGCCAAATTTTCGACATGGATTTATACAATTGCCGGTAACCTAGCAAAAAATGAGTTAAAGCGAAGAAAACGAAGAAAAATATTTTCGCTTGATAACAATATTGATGATGACGAAAGCAAGAAAATCCAAATTGAAGATAAATCGTTCTTTGAACCGGATAGACTTGCTGACAGTAATATCAAGAGTCATATTATTCAAAATGCTCTTTTAAAAGTGAAACCGGTCTACCGCGAAGTAGTTATTCTGCGAGACATTGAAGAATTCACTTACGAAGAAATTGCAGATATAACTGGTCTTTCAATTGGGACAGTTAAATCAAGAATAAACAGAGGAAGAACACAACTTCAAAAACTATTAAAAAATATCTATAAAGAATAAGCCTATGGGAATTAACAGTTACCATTCTAACGAAGAACAAAAATTTGCTCACATAATATCCGATCTCAAAAATTTACCGAAAGTTAAAGCCGAAGATAACTTTGAATTTAACTTGATGGTAAAAATCCAAAACCAGAATTTTGAATTATCGGCTCCTGAGCGAAAATTACTATTTAACCGTGCTTTGGCTCCGGCGGCTGCGGTTACATTTTCTATAATGATTTTCTTTTTCTTTTTTACCGAATCAAATGTCAATCTGGAAAATCCTTTTTTAACTCCACCGGAGATTAGAGCGAATTATTCTGCTGCAAAAACCGATACAATTGTTCTTTCTCAGCCTGAAATGATTTCCAGTTATACAGAAGAAAAAGTTCTTACTCAAGCTGATGATACAGAAGTGCCGCCTTCCAATATTGTACGGGTTGTTGTTGAACCTTCGGACGCAGTGACGGTTGAGACAGTTAATCTTCCTTTTGATGATAATAGTGCGGTAGATCTCGATTCGTATGTTACCGGAAATAGAGTTCAGCAAAACAGAGTTCAGCGGGGTCAGTTAGTTAGCGGTGGCTCGCAACCATCAAATTTTGATGGATTTTTTATTAAAGAACGAGCAAGCAAAGAATCTATAGAATTACACAAAACAAAGCTTGATTCTTTGAAAAAAGCTCAAAAAACAGAGAAAGAGTAGTTGTATTTATATCCATGATTGGATATATTTACAGTCCGTAAAAATTTAGTCTAGGAATAAAATGAAAAAAGGAATTCATCCTAATTACAGACCGGTTGTTTTTAAAGATATGTCGGTAGACTATGCTTTTTTAACAAGATCAACCGTTGATACAAAAGATACGATTGTATGGGAAGACGGAAAAGAATATCCGTTGGTTAAGATGGAAATTTCAAGTGCTTCGCATCCTTTCTTTACCGGTAAACAAAAAATTCTTGATTCTGCCGGTAGAGTTGAGAAATTCAATCGAAAATACGGTCGTAAAAAAGAATAATGTTTTATACTACTAACTAAGGGTTGTAACTTCTGTTACAGCCCTTTTTTTGTTTTAAATATGTTTTGTTTATTGCTCAACCCGATATTAGTCCATTATTTTTACTATTTTAAAAAACTTTATTCCATACTTAAAAGGAACAATTATTTTCAATGGAACAAGATACTGTTTATAAGGGACCCGAAATTTATTCAGGTGTTAGAGGCTTAGCTGTAAAAATTCTTAATCGTGTTGATAGAACTGATGCATATTTGGATAAATTACTTGATATTGAAATAAAAAATTCTGAACTCTCCGGTGTTGATAAAGCTTTGCTTTTTGAAATAGTTCACGGCGTTATTCGATGGCTTGGCAGAATTGACTGGATTCTAAACGGATTTTATAAAGGACAATTTTCCAAATGTATACCTAATGTTAAAAATGCAATGCGGGTTGCTCTTTATCAAATTTTATTTCTCGAGAAAATTCCCGAATATGCCGCTGTTAATGAAGCTGTAGAATTTGTAAAAAAGATCCAAGGACAAAAACCGGCTGACCTTACAAACGCAGTGCTGCGAAACATTATTAGAAGTAAAAATAATATTAGATATCCCGATCAAACCGAAGAAGAAACTAATTACCTATCGGCTTATTATTCTCATCCGTCTTGGTTAATTAAACGTTGGCTTAAATCATTTGGAAGAGAGTTCACGGAAGAATTATTGATTGCAAATAATAATAAACCGGATTTAACATTACGTGTTAATAATCTCGTTACAACAAAGGAAGAATTAAAGAAGTTATTAGACGGTGTGAATCTTGAATACTCAGATACAACTTTTCTTCCTAATTACATTCGCTTAGCAAATTTGACAAATATTACTGCATGGGAATACTTTGCAAAAGGATATTTCAGTGTTCAAGATGAAAGCACCGGTTTCCCTCCGATATTACTTGATCCCAAACCAGGAATGAGAGTCTTGGATTTTTGTGCTGCGCCCGGTGGTAAGACCGCACATCTTGCAGAGTTAATGAATAACGAAGGTGAAATTATTGCAATTGACCAATTTGAAAGCCGTTTGAACATTCTCGAAAAGAATTTGGAAAGAATGAAAGTTAAAAATGTAAAACTATTGGTTGCCGATTCAAGAGAATTTAATGACGAAGGAAAATTTGACCGGGTTTTGATTGACGCACCGTGCTCAGGCTTGGGTACATTGAGAAAGAAACCGGATATAAAATGGAAGCGAGATATTGGTGATATTCGTAAATTAAATGTAACTCAAAAAGAGTTATTGGAAAACGGTGCAAAGCAAGTTAAAGTCGGTGGATTTATTGTATACAGTACATGCACAATTGAACCTGAAGAGAATCATGAAATCATAAATGAATTCTTAATGAAAAATTCCGATTTTGAACTTGTTCCCGCAAATACTTTTTTTAGTAAAGATGTATGCAACGATAAAGGTTTTGTACAAACATTTACAAATATTCATTTTATAGATGGATCATTTGCTGCAAAAATTAAAAGAGTAAAATAAATGCCGGCTGAAGAATTGAAAAATTTTGGCGAAGAACTTAAAGAAGCACGCGAAAAAGCTGAAGTAACTCTTCAACATATTGCATCAAAAACACGTATCGATATTAAGTTTTTAAAAGCAATTGAAGAAGGGAATTTTAATATCCTGCCGGAAGTTTATGTTCGTGCTTTTATTAAAGAATATGCCGTACATTGCGGATTAGAACCAAAAGAAACACTTGAAAAATATGATTTGCTAAAAAGCGGCAAAACTTTAGCTAAAGAAACCACACCTGTAGATGATTTGAAAACCCAAGAGGAACCGGAGAAAATTAAAAAAGAATTTTCTGATGATATACCTCAACCACGGACAAAAACTTCGAATAATCTTAATAAAAATAAAATTTTAATCTCAGTATCAGCAGTAATAATATTTATTCTAATTGTTATGTCCTATTTTCTTTTTATTAAAAACTCGGAACCCGAATTTGTAGTTGAAAAACCGTTTGAAGAAGTTCTTGAAGAGCAGAGACAAAGATTTTCTATTGATGAAAAAAATATTCCTGAAACTTCTGAATCAACAGTTGATTCACTTACACTTAGTTTCAAAGCAATTGATACTTGCTGGATAAATATTACTATTGATGAAAAAATCGATAAAGAATTTATGATGTACAGAAATACTTCCTTAGTAGTTAGAGCAGCCCAAAAATTTGATATTATTGTTGGCAACGCCGGTGGTGTTTCAATTGAATTGAACGGTAATCCGTTGGACTTTTCAGGTAATAAGGGAGAACGAAAATTATTTTCAGTTAATAAAGACGGTTTGATTAACCCATCTAATTAAAAATTCTATGAGTTCTAACATTGAAAAACGAATTGAAGAATTGCGCGAAGAAATTCGTTACCACGATTATAATTACTACATTTTAACTGAACCGAAAATACCAGACGAACAGTACGATAAACTTTATAAAGAACTTGAGAAACTTGAAAGTGAATATCCCGAATTAATTACACCGGATTCACCAACACAACGCGTCGGTTCAGATTTAACAAAGGAGTTCAAACCTGTTCAACACAAGATTCCGATGCTCAGTTTGTCCAATACATACAGCGAAGATGAATTATTTGATTTTGACAGACGCGTGCGAGAAGGCATCGGTAATATTGCTGAAGTTGAATATATAGCTGAATTAAAAATTGACGGAGTTTCCGTATCAATTAGGTATGAAAACTACAATTTAGTTACTGCGGCAACAAGGGGTGATGGTACCGTTGGTGAAGAAATTACAAACAATGTAAAGACAATTCGTTCAGTTCCCCTTCGGCTCAACAAAATAAAAAATTCTAAGTACGATCTTTCTAAAATAGAAGTTCGTGGTGAAATTTTTATGGAAGTTGAGGCATTCAAAAAGTTTAATAAGGACCGAGAAGAAAAAGGTGAAAAAACATTTGCTAATCCGCGGAATTCAACTGCAGGCACATTGAAATTGCAAGACCCAAAACTTGTTGCACAGCGCCCACTTGATCTATTTGTTTATTTTTTGGCTTCCGAAAACAACCAAATAGAAACACAATCAGAAAGTTTGGAATTGATAAAACAGCTTGGATTGAAAGTTAATCCAAATTATAAATTATGTAAGAATATCAATGAAGTATTGGAATTCTGCAAAGTATGGGAAGAAAAAAGAGAAGAACTTCCATACGAAATTGATGGCGTTGTCGTAAAAGTAAATTCAGTTAAATATCAGCGTAATCTTGGCAGTATTGCAAAATCACCGCGTTGGGCGGTTGCATATAAGTTTAAAGCCAAACAAGCCGAAACAAGATTAAATAAAATATTTTGGCAGGTAGGAAGAACAGGTACACTTACACCCGTTGCAGATTTGGAACCCGTATTCTTAGCCGGCTCAACAATTAGCAGAGCAACTCTTCATAATATTGAAGAGATTGAAAGAAAAGATATTCGTGAAGGGGATTATGTAATAATAGAAAAGGGGGGAGATGTAATTCCCAAAGTTGT
>DSBF01000494.1 GCA_011049495.1 Ignavibacteria bacterium | reverse complement strand
TAAATGTGTAATAAACTAAACAACTTAGATGAATACTCATTTAATTTTCGGGGTAACTCCTGTAATCGTCAGCTTATATGTGAATTGATAAGTAACTCACCTTACGCAAAGATGTTATTACCTTAAAGGTTACTGTTTTCGGACCTTTCAGGTAACTTAATTTTAGCCTATTAATGCAACATTGAAGGTTAAAAACAAGCAACCTTCAATGTTTGTTGCCGCATTTATTTATCATGCAGAGGACCCGTTCACAACTCAAGAAAAAGCATTAATGTATTTGGTAAGTTATATTATGCTCTTCTTAACCGGACCAGGTAAATTTAGTGTGCATATATTTTTTGAAAATAAAATGAGCAGCGGAAATAAATTTATAAAGTTTATTTTGGGTTAATCACTAATCTTCTTCATATATATATGAAGTTTATGTATGCTGATTTTTCCCCGGATAAATTGAAATGGTAATATTTGCTGAATAGTAAATTACCGTCAAACTTGTGTAAACATAAGTTTGACGGTAAAAAATTGTTAGTACGTATCTATAAAATCTAGCGGTATTGAGTAGCAACTATATTTCTAAATCAATTCCCATTGTTATAAATCGAGGCAATCCAACACGAATCCCCTGCGGTCTTCTAGAAACAATATAACGTTCATCTAGTAAATTTTTTACAGATAATGATAATGCCATGTTTTCAAATGAAGGCAGTCTATAACTTAAACGTGCATCAAAAATAAAATATGAAGGAATAGGACCTTCTCTTCCATTTAAAGTTCCTGTTTCACGATTTAATGCATCACCATACTGCTTCCCGATGTAAGTTGCCGATAATGATAAATCAAAATTAAAAGGTGTTTTAATAAGTAATCCGGAAGTAACAAGAATCTCAGGAGCATAAGGGACTTTATTTCCTTTTACATTAACAGTTTCATTTCCATTTTTCACAAAGCGGTCAACACTGAATTCTGCATTTACAAAAGTTGCATTATTACTAAAAATTACACCGTAATCAGATCTAAATAGTTCGTGAAGTTTTAGCGTGAAACTGGTTTCCAATCCAAAATGTCTTGTTGCTCCGCCATTAGTTAAAGTAGCGCCGGGTTTCCCGGTTCCTCCTGCAGATTCCGAAACGGGAATAATCTGGTTAGAAAAGTCCATGAAGAAACCGGTTAACTCAATATCAATACCTTTTATTAGTTGTGAGCGAGTTCCCAATTCATAGTTCCAACTTTTTTCTGCCTGTAGTTCTTCACTTATACCTTCAGTACTGATCGCATCTTTTACCCGTGGAGGTCCGTACCCGCGATGAATTCCTCCGTAGATTACAATTCCGTTTAGTACTCGGTAATTAAAACCTATACCTGGTATAAGTTCGGTTACCGTATCGGTGTTCATTATCTCAACATTTTTACCGCTTATACGTTTTATATCTCGAGTATACTCGAAGTATTCTAAACGTAAACCCGGTGTTATAGAAAAATTATCAGTTATATTAAATGCATTTTGCAGATAAGAACTGAATGCGCGACCGGTTCTGATTTCATCTTCAATTAGATCACCTGAAAACGGGCTCAACACATTTCCGTTTACTCTTTGTTCGAACGCTCTTTCGTATAAATACCGTACACCAAAATCCAATTCATTTTTAATACCACCTAATTCATAATTAACTGATAGTCTGGGTTCAATACCTGCAACTTCGAAGGAACGATTTCGATTACCTGTACCATCACGAAAATATAGTGCACCACCTTCGATATCCGGATTCCCAACTATTCTAACGTATTCTCTATCAGGGTTAAATACATTATCAAAATCTTGACGAGACCAGTTTCTTGTTGTAGTATAACCGAATGCTGTTGTACGCAGAGTTATATTATCGTTAATAAAGAAATCATGTGTAATGCTTCCAGAATATCGTCTGATATCTAATCTGTCATCCGGGGAGGGATGTGTAAAATCATAAATACCTTCATCGTACATTGCCTGTGATAAACCAACATAAGTTGAATTAGATGTTTCATCATATACGCTTAGCTTTATTCCGATTACGGATTTCTCGTTTAACATAAATTTTATTTTACTTGTTAAGTCGTTAATCCTATAGTTCAACAACCCAACATTGTTGCCTTGTTTTCTAAGATAAGTTGCATTAAAACCGGTGTTGGCGGAAGATGTACCGTAACCAATTTGCCCGACTAAAAATCCTCCTTCGCCGCCACGAATATTCAATGAAGTTGTTGGTAGTGCAGGTGGATCGGCTGTCAAATAATTTAAGACTCCTCCGAAAGTTTGAGGACCGAAAAGAATTGATCCGCTTCCCTTAACCAACTCAATCCCCGTCATTCTATCCATAGAAGGAGTGTAATACATTTCTGGTTCGCCGTAAGGAGCAAGTGCAACAGGTATTCCATCTTCAAGCACAAGGACGGAGCGACTTCGGCTAGGATCAAGACCTCGAATGCCGATGTTTGCTCTTAGTCCAACATTATCTTCTTCCACTGCATGTACACCGGCAATTTTCCGGAAGACCTCATTCCCGCTGATCGGGGCTGTATTCTCAATATGCGATTTATTTAATACCGCGGCAGAACCGGGTACACGATCAAGTTTTTGCGGTCGTTTTCCGATCAATTCAATTTGAGGCATTTCAATTACTTTTTCTTGTAGAACTATTTCTAATTGAATAACTTGATCTTCCTCTAAAGAAATAATTTTAGTAAATGAATTATAACCGATCATGCTTGCCCGCAAAGTATACGTACCATTTGGAATTCCTTCTATTCTAAATGACCCATCTTGCTTAACACCTGAGCCCATATCAACTTCCAATAAATATACATTTGCGTACTCGAGCGGTTTCTCATTTTTATCTTTAACTGTACCGTTAATAGCGGCAGATTGTGCATAAACATTATGGAAAATGAATGCAAGAAATAAAAGTATATATGTTATTTTCATACTAATCCTCAATAAAACTATTAAAATTAGGCGGTGCTTTTTTAACTAAAAAGTACATTGAAAACTAATCGACACTCAGAATTTTCTCAATAACGTGAAATATGATTTTCAATCACAAAATTTGTTAGAATCATATACCTAATCTTGGGTAGAAACTAAACCGGAATCGTAAGCATATTTAATAAATTCTGAGTTTGATTTGATGTTTAGTTTTTTCATAATGTTTTTTCGATGAGTATATATGGTATGAAGACTTAAAAATAATTTATCGGCAATTTCTTTGTTAGAAAGCCCGTCGGCAGTAAGTTTAAGAATTTCTATCTCGCGGTTTGTTAGCTTGGTTGAATCACAATCATCCTTAGTAATAAAGGAGCTTTCAATTATATAGTTTAATACTTTGTTACAGAAAAATTTTTCTCCTTTAGCCGCGGCATTAATTGCAAGTAAAATTTCGTCTTTGCTGCAGCCTTTTGTTACAAAGCATTCAACACCGCAGTCCATATATTCACAAATCGTATCCTTATTAAAATCATTAGCAATAACGAGAAAACCGGGTTTTTTTGAAAGGCGTGCTAATTTTTCAATATCTTTTGAAGTGAGCGAGTTTTGGGATGTAAAATCAAATACAACCACGTTCGGGATTTGCTTCGTTACGGCAGACAGAAATTCTTCTTTGTTCTCAAAACTTCCTACTAAGCGAAAATTTCCGTTTTCTGTTACTAAATACTTAAAACCGGCTCTTGATAAAAATTCTTTATCGTAATGAATGATTTTTAGCTTTTGCATTAATCCGCTATCTTTATTTAGATTAAATATAAATAAGTGATTGCAAATAAACAAGACATTTTTAATCTATTATCTGTATAAAACAGCTTTTTAATTTCAATGAGCTGAAACAAGTTAGAAACCGTTGTGTTTGCCAATCAAATGCGTAATTCATAATTTACAAGTCATTCTATTTATTGGTTGAAGAAATTGATAATAATTGAACTCATTTACAATCTTTCTCTCCTCGTTGCCTTAAGCGTGCTATCGGGATTTATTGATGTACGATTTAGCCGAACTTTAATTTCAGGTAAAATTTTTCAAGGAATCCTTTTTGGAATAACCGCCATAATTGGTATGATGTATCCGTTTGTACTTACCGAAGGGATAATTTTTGATGGAAGAACAATTGTAGTAAGCTTATGCACATTATTCTTTGGCCCGCTATCGGGTGGAGTCGCGGTTGTACTCTCAGCAGGTTTTAGAATTTACCTTGGCGGGGAAGGTGTTATAATGGGTGTTCTAACAGTTGTCACGGCTTTTTTGATTGGATACATATTTTTCAGATATAAGCAAAAATCTTCGATGCAGACCATCACTAATTTACAGCTTTATTTACTCGGACTTGCCGTTCATGTGGTAATGCTAGCCTTGATTTTTTCACTCCCCTCGGAAAGAAGGATAGAAGTTTATCAAACTATCGGCATTACTGTTTTAGGTGTCTATCCTATTATGACTTTAATAATTGGTAAAATTTTGTGCGACCAAGAAGGAACCGGGAAATTAATTAACTATTTGAAAAGCAGTGAAGAAAAATTCCGGACATTAGTTCAGCATGCATTCGATGGTATTTATATGATGCATGATAAAAGATATACTTATGTTAATGAAAGATTTTGCGAACTTACCGGTTATTCCGCTGATGAAATCACATCGGAAGATTTTGATTTTAACCTACTGCTTACCGATAAGAGCAAAGATATTGTTCTACAAAGGTATTTAGCAAGAAAACGAGGCGAAACTGTTCCGGTAACATATGAGATGGAAATTCTTACAAAAACCGGTATGATTAAAGAAGTTGAATTAAGTACTGCATCTATTGGAACTAAAGAAACTGTGCAAATCATAGGTATAATGCGAGATATTTCCGAAAGGAAAATGGCGGAAGAAGAATTAAAAGCTGCAAAGGAAAGAATGCAAATACTTGTTGAAGGAACACCTCATCTTTTCTTTTATGTTCAGGATACAAAAGCTAATGTAAAATATATTTCTCCCTCGGTTGAAAAGATAACCGGTCATTCTGTTGAAGAGTGGCTTGGTCAACATCATTGGTTTACAACTGATTCACCAATTAATGATGAAGCACGAAGAAGTACTTATGAAAGTCTTTCAGGTATTATTAATATCGAACCTATATTGACTGAAATATATCATGCAAATGGGCAACCGTTATTATTGGAGATTTATGAAAAACCAATTTTTGAAGGAGAAAAAGTTGTCGGACTGCAAGGAGTTGCGCACGATGTTACAAAACAAAAAATTGCCGAAGATCAGTTAAAGGAATTGACCACACGTTTGCAAACTGCTATTGAAGGGGCAAACATTGGAATATGGGACCAAGACTTTACAACAAATAAAGTAGTTAGATTAGGTAGATGGGGGGAAATGCTCGGTTATTCAACAAGTGAAATTGATTCAGAGTTTTCTTCATGGAAAGAACTCATTCACCCCGATGATATGGAGGCGGTTAAACAATCTATAATTGCTCATGAAACCGGGAATGCTAATGAATTTAAAGTGGAACACAGACTTAAAACAAAGGATGGTAATTATAAATGGATTTTAAATTGGGGTAGAATTTACCAGCGCGATGAAAACGGTAAACCGCTTAAAGCAAGCGGTGTTCATCTAGATATTGACGAAAGAAAACGTACTGAAATTGAAATCCAAAAAGCTAAAGAACAGGCTGAAAAAGCCAATCAATTAAAATCGGAATTCCTAGCTCAAATCTCGCATGAAATAAGAAGCCCGCTTAATGCAGTTCTGAATTTTTCGCAATTAATTAAAGAAGAATTTAAAGGCAAACTTAAGGAAGAATTGGAAGTTTCTTTCTCAGGTATTGAATCCGCAAGTAAAAGAGTAATTAGAACTATCGACCTAATTCTTAATATGTCCGAACTTCAACTTGGAACTTATGAAGTGACGAAACGAAAGTTGGATCTGACTGCTGTTCTAACAAATATTAGAAAAGAATACCTAAATTTTGCAAAAAGTAAAAACTTAGAGTTGAGATTTGTCAGCGATTGTGATAAAGCAGAAATATATTCAGATGAATATGCAGTTAACCAAATATTTGCCAACCTTGTTGATAATGCAATTAAGTATACAAATAAAGGCTATGTTGAGATTAATCTTATCAAAAATAAAAATGATAGCTATTCGGTAAAGGTAATTGACAGCGGAATAGGTATTTCACAAGATTATTTACCGGAAATATTCGAAGCTTTTTCACAAGAAGAGAGAGGTTACAGCCGCAGATTTGAAGGCAGCGGTTTGGGAATGTCTTTGGTAAAAAATTATTGCGAGTTAATCGGGGCAGAAATTTCTATTGAAAGTGAAAGAGATAAAGGAACTACTTTTACGGTATTACTTTAAGAAAATAAGAGGCTGTCTCAAAAGTAAATATCAAATAAAAAATCTGTGGAAATCTCGCCAGAGTTCGGCGTAGTCTGCCGACAGTTCAAATCTGCGCCTGCCCGTCTTTGACGCGGGTATCAGCGTTCCAATTTTATAATAAACTTTACTTTTGAGACAGCCCTTTTAATTTTTGTTAAGTCGAATCTAAAACTCAACCGCCTGACTTGCACCCATACCCGGACCTAAGAAAATTGCATTCAAAAATAATCTTGCTGTGCCGTGAAATTGTGCGCGGAAAAACGGAACATCCGCAAATGATATAATTTGCCCGCGTACTATTCTTTCCCTTGTTAAATAAGAAGCATAAGCAAGTCTGTGTTGCGCTTCCTGCCAGAGTAATCCCGATAAACGAATTTTATCGGGTGATTCTAATCTACCTACAACCTCGGCAGGATTTAATCCATAAAAGGAATATGAAGTTGAATAAAACACCGGTAAGTTTTTATTTACTCCGTTTGATAACCAATGTTCCTCATTCAATGTAATATTTAGTATCGAACCTTGAGGCATGAACTTTAAATAACTTCTGTCTCGTTCGGATTCTTCTTTTTCGTCAATTTTAATAACCGGTTCAACCGAAGTAAGTTGAGGTGAAGTTGATTCCCAAATTTTCACACTGTCAATCAATACATTTTGTGCGGCAATATTTTCAGCAACTTGTTTATAATAATTGTTTAACTTTTTTATGTTATCTCTTCTTGCCTTTATGTTTGATATGGCAATGGATGTATCTGCAATAACAGAAATAGAACTACCGATTGCAATTAATGTTCCCCCTTCTTCAACCCATGTTTTTAATTTACTTGTAACCGATTTTGTAAATGTATCTTTTAAATTTCCCCATGAAGAAGGAAGAATTAGTACATTATATTTACGAAGATCATAGAAACCGAGATTATCCAAATACAACATCGATGTTTTTAAACCGATTCTATTATCAAGTAAATACCATAACTCACCGAAATTGTACATGCTTGATCTTTGTCCGACAAGAAAGCCGACTTTCGGCTTCTCTAATAAACTGAACTCCCCGCCGCCAAGGTCAGCTCCGCTTTGAGCAAGCGCAGTATTAACACCAATTACTTCAATTGAGTGTTTCTGTGATAACCGGTTTAATATCTCTCCAATATTTTGTGAATTATCTTCCAACCTTAACAAAAGCGTACCTTTATCATATTCACGATTTTCAACTTTAAACTTCTTCTTCGCAGCATGAACTTTCGCATCTGCCTCAAGTAAATCCTTCAAAAACTTAATAGCACCGTCATCTTTATATTCAATTAAATAACCGTATTGAGGTGAGGGATTAATTAATCTTCCTTCTTCTTTTTCAAAAGAAGCCCGTTCCATTTTTACAGAAGGGAGGGAATAACTTTCATAAGCATCAACTGCAAAAGCTAACGGAAGAGACCAGGACGTTACTTCATAAAGTTCCGAACCGTTCCCTTTAAGTAGAGATTCTCTTTCTGTTTTAAGGAAAGAGGTCTTTAGTCTTGTATCGAAATCAAGGACTGCATTTATTAGAGCTTGATGCGGTTGTGAAAGAGGGATAATATATGATCCCTTAGAAAATTTTTTGTTAGAAGAATTATTTTCCAAATAACTTTTTGCTCTTGAAACCTGAAAACTCTCCGAAGCTTGAAAAACTTCAACTCCTTGAAATTCAAGAACCTTCATAAGAGAATCAATTCTTGACCGGTTATCGGAAATATCAAAGATATATGCTTTTACACCGTTTGGATGATAAGGTGTAAGACCGGCTTTTCTTATATCATAAAATGTTTTCATCAATTCGGTTTTGTTCTTAGCAGCCGTTAAAAGATTAGCAATAGAATTTACATATTGGTGCTGAACAGACTGAGCATAAGTTAAAATTCTTCCTTCGGGGCGTTTCACATTTAAACCGGCGGTTCTCGCTTGTTCGTATAAAATACTTACGGCACCATAAAAACTCGGATAAGAACTTCCGTAACCGGGGAACCAATCTTCAAGCCATTCACGTGTATAATAACTCCAACCGTATTTATCCATTGCCGCGGCTTGATCTTTTGCAAATATATTCCACCAATCTTGAATTTTTTTATCGAGGTATGGATTAATAGGTTCGCGTGGCGGATTAAATAAGAAAGAACTGAACGATCCCATTTCATGTGCATCAACAACAAATTGCGGGAACCACTCCATCATTATTGAAACTCTTGAACGTGTTTCCGGTTGTGAAAGTATAAACCAATCACGGTTTAGATCAAAATGGTAATGATTTGTTCTTCCGGTAGGCCAGGTTCCGCTATGTGGTAAACTTTGTGTGTCGTCAGTCGGAACTTTTCCTTTCCATTGTTCAACATCACTTAAGAATCTTTCGCGTCCGTCGGGATTTTCCATCGGATAAATTATCGTTACCAAGTTATCAAGCAATTCTAAAGTTTCATCATCTTCACCGGCAGCAAGCTGATAAGCTAATTGAATTGATGCATCTGCACCTGAAAGCTCATTCCCGTGAATTGAATACATCATCATACTAACCAAAGGAGTAGATTTAATTATTTCATCTGCTTGTGATGAATTAGTATTCCGGGGATCGGATAAATTTTGAATGTTTTTCTGAATCGATTCTAAATTTGCTATGTTCTCTTCGGAAGAGATAATTAGGTAATATAAATCTCTGCCTTGATGCGTAACTCCATTCATTCTAAGTAATACTCTTTCGGAAGATCCGGAAAGATATTTCAAGTATTCAACTGCTTCATAATATCGTGTTGGCTTTTCACCGATTGCAAATCCTAAGAAATCTTCAGGGCGTTGGATGTTGTCATTATACTTTTGATTTAGATAAAAATTGAATTGGTTTTGTGAGAAAATTACTGATGTGAAAATTAACATGAACAAAAGTTTTCTAATCATTATTAACCTCTTTGTGGAGAATTTGTCAAAGATAAAAATATTGAGTAATAAAAAGCTATGTTTTTTTAATAAAATCTTGGTTTCATTGACCTCTCAAATGGGACCGGATTTTTATCTCATAAAAGTTATAACATTTTTTATATTTACAATCGGATTAAAAAAGAAATAAAATGAAGAAATTATTATTGCTTTGCATTACGCTGCTACTGACAACAACAGCGCAAGAATTTAATACAGGTAACGTTTATATAAAAGTTACAAATGCCGGTGCTACATTATTTGGTTCACCTAATAGACAAAATCTGCAGATAGTGAGAATTAGTCCACTAATAAGCGGTGCATTCGGTGAAGTATTCGACTATCTAAAAGATGCCGATAGTGTAGAGGCTGCATCAACAGAACCAAGCCCTCAATTTGGTCAATATCATGTTAAAAGTCTCTTTGATAACAGTTATTCATTCGCACCCCCGGCTTATGAAGTTGAGCTTAATGTTTATGGTTGGACATTGGGCGCTTATGCAATATCCCATTATAATATCACGAATATCGATTCCTTCGCCTACGATTCAAAGTTCGGATTTGAAGTTCTCCCGATAATTGATAATCACTACGGGTATGAAAAAATAGAATACGATTACGAAGGCGAGTATATCAGAATTTTTAAAGACAGCCTCTCAACATTTGTCGGAATGAAATTTTTAAATACCGACTTAAATTCTTTATATGTCGTAGAATGGGATACAGCTTATAACCGTTCCGATTCGCTTCTGTATGCAAGTCTGTTTGTTGATTCGATAACGGATTTTTATGAATCGGAAGAACTTGGTTCAGTCTTGTTTCCATCAATAACTCCACATTTTACTAACCCGGGTGAAGGCTATGATGTCTATATTGCAATAGCGGTTGGGGATAGTAAAGCACAACTCGATTCCAATATTAGCATTGCAGTTAGCAGGTATAATTCAATGACTACATCAGTTGATAAGGATGAACAATTACCGAATCAAGTTGTGTTGATGCAAAATTATCCCAATCCTTTTAATCCAAGTACAAATATAAAATTCACAATCCCGAATGTTGGGAACGAAAGTTTTAGTTCTCTAAGATTAGTTGTATATGATGTGCTCGGAAGAGAAATAGAAACCTTAGTTAATGGAACTAAAATGCCCGGAACTTATGAGGTTGTATTTGATGCATCAAACTTAGCAAGCGGAATTTATTACTATCAATTAACGGCTGGTAATTTTGTCCAAACAAAAAAGATGATGGTAGTAAAATAAGACACTAATTTCACGAATTGACACGAATTAACTTGAATTGAAATTCATGAGATTCGGGTCTTAGGACTAATTTACCAGGCGGCAAATTTCGTAATAGTAAATAAATATAAGCG
>DSBF01000078.1 GCA_011049495.1 Ignavibacteria bacterium | reverse complement strand
TCTTTTATATTAATATGTTTTATCATATGTTGTTAATTATGAGAAGAAAATTACATAACTTTATGTATACATTTTATTTTTATATTTTATCACTCAATTTAAATAAAGATTTTGTGTTGACCACTAAAGTTGAAAAATTTTTACAATTCTTAAAAGAAATTAAACAAGGTGAAGCAAGCGACTACACTAACAAACTTCTCTCGTTCGCATTCAATTACCCGCTTATTAATTTCGGCAATGTCATTAATAATCTCTACAAAGATAAATATACTTTCTTTTACTGGGATAAACCGGATGAGGAATATACGATTATTGGAATTGATTCTATATACGACGTTAGTCAATATGGTAATAAAAGAACTGAAGAAAGTCGTACAAAAATTGAACAATGGATAAAAAACTTTTCAAATAATTTCGATAAAGCCGATTCAAAATCAATTCCTTTATTTATGGGAGGAATGAAGTTCTCTCCGGAAGGTGTTTCTGATAATACTATTTGGACTGACTACGCCGATTCGGATTGGTTTATACCAAAGATTATTCTTTTCAAAAAGAATCAACAAATTTCTTTAGTTCATAATTTTATTTATAAAAACGAATCAAAGGAAGAATTGATTGATCTGATTAACCAACAAGAGAATATGATCGATGAGCTCAAAATTGATTCTTCTAATGGTGTACAGGAAACTGTTCAAGAATCAAACTTGCTTGATGAAAGCGAAAAAGTTAAATGGGCTAATCAAGTTAATTCTGCATTGAATCAAATTTCTTCGGGATTATATAAAAAGATTGTTCTATCAAGAAGAGTACACTTACAATTATCAAGCAAACCTAACCTTGCCGACAAATTAAAAAACCTTGCTAATAATTATCCCCGCTGTTACATTTTTGCATACGGAAGAAATGAATCATTATTTTTCGGTGCATCTCCTGAAAAATTGGCAAAAATATCCAACGGCTGGGTTGAAGCTGATGCACTCGCAGGTTCAATACCGAGGGGTAAATCCAAATCAGAAGATGACTTACTTGCTAATGAATTGCTGCAAAGTCATAAAAATCTAAACGAGCAAAATGCAGTTGTAGAATTTATTACAAATTCATTTTCCGGTTTTGCAGATGAAATTATATATGACAGCAAACCTATTATAAGAAAACTTTCCAATATTCAGCATTTGTGGACACCAATCAAAGCAAAGTTGAAACCGGGCAATTCAATCTTTTCTATTTTGAAAGAAATTCATCCTACACCGGCAATATGCGGAGTCCCATGGTCAGGCGCATTAGATTTTATTCGTGCTACCGAAGGATATAACCGTGGTTTATATGCCGGAATAATCGGCTGGTTCAATTTTGAAGAACAGGGTGAGTTTGCTGTTTCAATTAGATCAGCTCTTCTAAAGGATAAACAACTTTTTGCATTCGCCGGATGCGGTATTGTTGAAGGTTCGGATCCCGATTTGGAATTTGAGGAAACCGAACTTAAATTGAAACCAATTTTATCATTATTCTCACATGAAAAAATTAGTCAATCTTAATTATATCTTCTCCAATCTATTCGTTAATCTGTTATCCCAATATGATTTGAAAAATGTCTGTATCTCCCCCGGGTCAAGAAGTACATCTTTAACCACTGCATTTGCCGAAAACAAAAAAATCAATAAATATGTTATTGTTGATGAAAGATCGAGTGCTTACTTTGCACTTGGCTTAGCAAAACAAACAGGTCTACCGACAGCAATTGTTACAACATCCGGAACAGCAGCAGCCAATCTTTATCCTGCCATCATCGAAGCATATCAACAGAGAATTCCTTTAATTGTATGTACAACCGATAGACCGGAATATTTAAGAAACACAGGAGCAAATCAAACTATTAATCAAGTTGATCTTTATAAAAATCATATAAGATTTTTTGAAGATATTAGTTTACCGGCGGTTTCGATTAATCATTTCGAAAAACTTAAGAAGATTGTTAATAAATCTTTATTGATAAGTACACAACTTGATAGAGGACCTGTTCACTTAAATTTCCAATTTGAAAAACCACTGGAAAAATCTATTACGAATTTAAAAGTTGACAGTACATTTTTAGAAAAACTTAAGAAAATACAATCGCCCTCTCGCCCCCTCTCCTCTTCTAAAGAAAAATTTACGAACATTAATACAGTATTGACAAAAATTAACAGCTCTCAAAAAGGCTTAATCATTGTCGGTTGTGATAACTATAAAAAGGATTTTATAAAAAAATTAATCCGGTTATCCGAAAAAACTAAATATCCCATACTTGCCGACGGAGCAAGCGGAATTTATCTCAAGAGTAATCACAAAAATATTATGGTTAATCATCAAGCATTTCTTCGGTCAAATAGAATTATAAAAGAACATTCACCTGAATTAATATTGCAGTTGGGAAATAGTCCAACATCGAGTGCTATGTTGGATTTCATTAAATCAGTAAACGCTTATAAAATTTCAATAAATGAATTTGGTGATAGAAAAGATTCCGGAAGTAAATTCAACAAAATAATTAAAGCAGAACCAAGTAATTTTTGTAAATTTATTTCCGATGCGATTGAAAGCAAAGTCGGCTCTGACTTTTTACACAAGTATCAATGGTTCGACAAAAAAACAGAACTGATAAAAAATGAGTTCCTTAATTCAACTAAATTGAGCGACGAGATTAACATTATTAACCATGTAATAAATTTACTTCCGAAGAATGCAAATTTGTTTGTATCGAACAGCCTGCCTATTCGTGATTTAGAATTTTTTAAATCGAAGTACAGTAAAAATATTAATTTGTTTACCAATAGAGGCACTAGCGGAATTGACGGAATAAACACAACTGCGGCTGGTATCGCAGCTTCATCAAAGAATCCAACAATTTTAATAACCGGCGATCTTTCATTCTATCACGATTCAAACGGTCTGCATAATTTAATGAAATACAATATTCCGTTGACTATTATTTTAATAAACAATGGCGGCGGTGCAATTTTCGGAATGCTTCCCATCGGTAAAGAAAAAAATATTTTTGATGATTATTTCTTCACTCCGCTTAATATAGATTTTTCCAAGCTCGTAAAAGTTTATAATGGTAATTACACTTTGGTTAAGACTTACAATCAATTACAAACAGTATTGGAAAAATCAATTAACAGCAAAGGCTTTTCCGTTCTTGAAATAAAAACCAAATATCAAAAAGGAATTGAACTCAGAAAGAATTATTTTAAAGAAGTTGTCTCATCACTCGAAGACGAATTGTAAATCTTTATTTTACTTGTAACTGTGCATTATGAAAATTCTTTTTGAAAATCATTCGATATTTCTCAATACCGATTATTTCTTTCCCGGAAAACCGGCAATTATCTTTATTCACGGATTTACCGGTTCGTCAAATGATTGGTTTGAAATTATACCGCGGATTGATAATCACTTTTCTGTTGTTGCAGTTGATTTAATCGGGCACGGCAAATCTTCTTCACCAAACAATTCTAAGTTCTATGAAATTAGTGCTATCAATAAAGAGATTAAAAAGATTATTGAGGTTCTAAAACTTGACAAAGTAATTTTAGCAGGTTATTCAATGGGGGGAAGAGTTGCTCTCAATTTTGCAAATGAATTTCCAAATTTTGTTAATGGATTAATTCTTGAAAGCACAACCGCTGGAATTAAAGACAAAAAAGAAAGAGATGACCGTTACAAAAATGACTTATCATTATCACAAAAAATTTTAGATGATGGAATTGAAAAGTTTGTTGATTACTGGATTAACCTTCCAATTTTTTCTTCACAAAAAAATTTATCAAAAGAAAAACTTAATGACATTCGCTTAAGAAAATTAAACAACGATCCAATCGGTTTATCGAATTCATTAATCGGATACAGTACAGGTCAAATGCCGCCTCTGTTTGGTAGACTTAGCAATTTTAATTTTCCTGTCCTTCTTATAAGCGGTGAAAAGGATGCAAAGTTTTGTAAGATTAATTCTGAAATGAATGATTTAATCCCTTTTTCGGAACATAAGATTGTTAAAGGCGCCGGGCATAATATCCATTTAGAAATGCCTTCCGATTTTGTTATTTTAGTCAACCGTTTTCTTAGAAATAATTTCATATAAAAATTTGTTAATAATAGAAAGGTTTTGAAATGAGCTTTAATTGGCAAAAAGTTAAAGAGTATACCGATATTATTTACGAAAAGATGGATGGCATCGCAAAAATTACAATTAACCGACCGGAAAAGCGTAATGCATTTAGACCTGAAACAGTTCTTGAAATGCACGAAGCTTTTATAGATTCACGTGAAGATCCGAGCATTGGTGTAATTTTGTTAACGGGTGCCGGTCCGGCAAAAGATGGAAAATATGCGTTTTGTTCAGGCGGCGATCAAGGTATCAGAGGCGACAAAGGCTATGTTGGTGGAGACGGTGTTCCCCGTCTTAATATTTTGGATGTTCAAAAAACAATCCGAAGCATTCCCAAACCTGTAATTGCTCTGGTTGCCGGATATGCAATCGGGGGCGGACATGTACTCCATGTCGTTTGTGATTTAACTATTGCTGCTGATAATGCAGTCTTTGGACAGACCGGACCTAAAGTCGGAAGCTTTGACGGAGGTTTCGGTTCAAGTTATTTGGCAAGTATTGTCGGTCAGAAGAAAGCTCGGGAGATTTGGTACTTATGCAGACAATACAATGCAGATGAAGCTGAAAAAATGGGACTTGTTAACAAAGTTGTTCCTGTTAATAAACTTGAAGAAGAAGGTGTTCAGTGGGCAAAAGAAATTTTAGAGAAAAGTCCGCTTGCAATCAGATGTTTGAAATCAGCTTTCAATGCAGACCTTGACGGGCAACAAGGAATACAAGAACTCGCTGGCAATGCAACCTTATTATATTATATGAGTAAAGAAGCACAAGAAGGACGTAATGCATATAATGAAAAACGAAAACCGGATTTTTCAAAATTTCCGAGAGTACCTTAGTTAGTAATTTATATGTACCAAAACATAAAAGAAATATCGAAAATTGAAAGCTGGGTTTTAGCAAGCCGACCAAAAACTTTACCCGCTGCGGTTATGCCGGTTTTTGTCGGCACCTCAATTGCTGTTTATGATAATGTGTTTACTCCCTTAGCTGCTATTATAGCACTTATATGTTCACTGCTGATTCAAATAGGAACAAATTTTACAAATGATCTTTATGATTATCTAAAAGGAACAGATAAGAAAGATAGAGTTGGTCCAACTCGCGTTTTAGTTTCCGGTTTAATTTCAGTAAAGGAAATGAAGTTTGGGATAACTTTAGTATTTGGGACAGCTTTTTTATTTGGACTTTACTTGGTATATCTTGGCGGCTTATTTATTCTGTTTATAGGAATACTTTCATTGCTTGCCGGTTATGCTTATACAGCCGGTCCATATCCGCTTGCATATAATGGTTTGGGAGATATTTTTGTTTTTGTTTTTTTTGGTTTTATCGGAACAATTGGAACTTACTATGTTCAAGCAAATGAAGTAACAATGCTGGTATTTTGGTCATCAATTCCGGTCGGCGCTTTAGTTACAAATATTCTTGTTGTTAATAATTACAGAGATATTGAAGAAGATAGAATCGCCGGTAAAAAAACCCTCGCAGTTAAATTCGGAAGTAAGTTTTCAAGACTTCAGTATGTTGTGTTTATGATCCTGTCGTATGCAATTTTACCCGTTGTCTATTTTACATTTAAGCAAAGTTTGTTTGTCTTTTTGCCGATAATTACTCTGCCTCTCTCTATTAAACTTGTTAGAATGATTTATAGGCTAACAGGAAAAGAACTTAATAAAACATTAGAACTAACCGCTAAACTTTCCGCTATGTACGGAATTCTATTCGCGGTTGGAATTCTGGTATGAAACTGACTTCATTTAAATATTTTCCTTATGAACTTTCTTTTCGCAACCAATTCAAAACATCAACAGACACACTCAAACTAAGAAAGGTGTTTATTATAGAACTGCGTGATGAAAGCGGTAATTCATTTTGGGGCGAAGCCGCACCACTCCCGCAATTTCATTCCGAATCTTATGATGAGGTTGAAAATGAATTAAAAAAATTTTCCGGGAAACAAGTTTTTGAATGCAGTAATTCATTGATAGAATTGTTCGGCTATGTAAGTTCACTTACATTACTGCCTACGGTTAGATTCGCATTCGAACAAGTTTTTATGAATTGCCTGTTAAACCACAATATTAACTCATCAATTGATCTTCCGGCATCGAAAGAAATAAATGTTAATGCGCTAATGGGTTTAAGTGATTTTGAATCATCGAAAAGGAGAATCCGGCAATTAATTTCGCTCGGCTATAATGTTATAAAATTAAAAACGAGGGACGAAGATTTTTATGAATTATATGAGCTTATTGCCTGGGTAGTGGGTGAACTTAACGCAAAATTAAAATTTAGAATTGATCCAAACGGTTCTTGGGATATGGAGAAAACTATTCTGAGAAGTAAAAAACTGGAATACTTTCCTATTGAATATATTGAGCAGCCTGTTAAAGAATCAACCGATCTTATAAATCTATCTTTTGATTCACCGATTCCAATTGCAGCTGATGAATCGATGCGAAACATAAAGGATGTAGATAGGTTATTAGCCGATTCTAAGATTAAGTTTTTCGTAATTAAGCCGATGCTCTTCGGTGGAGTTCAAAATATCTTCAAATTAAGTGATATGATTACGGATAAGAATGTAAATATAATTTTTTCATCTTCTCTTGAAAGCAATGTCGGAAGAAGACATTTAGTTTTATCATCCTCAATAATTGATAATAATTTAGCGCATGGTTTAGGAACTTCCGAAATGTTTACAAATCAACCAACCGAGGATGTTTTCCCTGTCATTAACGGAGCAATTAATTACTCATTAAATAATTACTCTTCACCAATTACAATTAATTTAAAATGAAAGCTCCAAAACCTTATATTAATTGGTTTGCAGAGCAATCAAAATTGCATGGTGGTCATGCCGCCATACTGACCAAGGAAATATCGATTACATATAAACAATTATCCGGGCTTGTAAATGATAGAGTCGAGGGACTCCAAAAAATAAATATTAGGCAAAATGATATTGTCGGTATTTTAGCCGAGCATTCATATCAATTTATAATTGATTTATTAGCAATATGGAGTCTCGGTGCTGCAGCATTTCCAATAAACGTTAAATTGACAAAAGAAGAAATCAACCGACAGGTAAATTTCATCGGATGCAAAGTATTAACCGAAGACAAAACTATAAATAAATCCATTGCGGATAGTTCTGCAGCATTAATTATGTTTACATCCGGCTCAACCGGTAAGAATAAAGCAGTAGTACATTCACTTAATAGTTTATTTGCAAGCATATCTTCAATTGATAAAGAAATTCATCTTGAAGAAAACAAAAAATGGCTGGCTTCACTTCCTTTTTATCGTATCGGCGGATTTCAAATTATCATTAGATCTTTGCTTACCGGTGGTACACTTTGTATTCCTTCTGGCATTTCCACAGAAAATATTAGTAACGGAATAATTAATTTTAAACCAGATTACATTTCACTCGTTAATGCAACATATCAAAGTTTGCTTCAAAGCAGCATTAATGGATTGAAAAACACAAAGGTAATATTTATCGGCGGCGGTCCGGTTGAATCATCTTTATTAAAAGAAGGAATAAGCAAAGGATTACCTGTTTACAAGGTTTATGGTTCAACAGAAACCGGCTCTATGATCTCGATACTTAAACCGGAAGATGCAGAAAATAAAATTGACTCGGCTGGTAAACCTTTACCCGGAGTAAAACTAAAAATTGAGCAGAACGAAATTCTTGTTTCAACAAATTCTTTATTTACCGGGTATTATAAAAACAGTTCATTAACCAAAAAGAAAATCATAAATGGCTGGTTTAGAAGCGGCGATGTCGGTTTTATAGATAATGATGGATTCCTTTTTGTCGAAGGAAGGAAAGATAACATATTAATTTCGGGAGGAGAAAAAATTAATCCGACCGAAATTGAAGATATATTGATAAGTCATTTTAAAATTACCGATGCATTTGTTTTAGGAGTACCGGATGAAAAGTGGGGACAAAAAGTCTGCGCCGCCGTTGTGAGCAGCACCAAATTAAATGTCTCTGAAATTCAAGATAAACTGAAAGAGATTTTACCTTCCTACAAAATCCCCAAAGTGATTAAACAAATTGAAAGTATTCCAATTGATGAGATGGCGAAAGTTAATTTAGCAGAGTTGCAAAATTTATTTTTTTAAATGTTTTTATTCGCGCATTCGCGGCATCAAGTTTTCATTTAATTTTAATTTCAGTTGTTCCGGCAAAATAGTCTTCTCAAATTTTTTCTTATCAACACAGACATGAACAGTTTTGGCTTCCGCGTACATTTTATTATCAATCTCGAATTTATAATTTAATTCAAATGAGTTATCTCTTACTTCTTTAACGATTACCGAAACATCAATTACATCAAAAGCTTTTAGTGGTTTATAATAATCAGCTTCGCAATGAATGATCGGTAAAACTATTTCTTCATCAAAAAAGAAATTTCTTCCGGGTGAAATTTCTGCAAGAAACTTTTCGTATGCTGTATGAGCAATTTTAAGTAAACTTGCATAAAAAATAATACCTGCCGGATCGCAATCGTAAAAATTTAATCTTTCCTTTGTTAGGAACATTGACGTATCTCAATTGTTTATGAATTTGTTTTGGTATTGTAAAGATAAAATAATTTTTACATTCAAAATGATTTATCAATTCATTAGCTTTGTTATTCTTATTCAACGGAGATTATGAAAAACATTTTTAAGCTTACAATTCTTTTACTCCTTGTAACACTTTCAATTTATTCACAGGAAGTTAGACGAACTTATCATCCCAACGGAAAGATTGAAACCGAAGGCATTTACGTTGACGGAGTAAAGCACGGTTCGTATAAAGAATACTACGACGACGGACAGTTATGGAAAGAATGGTATTTTGAAAACGGTAAAGAAGAAGGTGAATCACGCTGGTATTTCTTTGACGGTACATTAAGTATGATTTGGAATTACAAAAACGGAATGCTGCAAGGTATTTCCAAATGGTTTTACGAGACCGGCGAACTTTGGGCTGAACCAAACTATGTAGACAATGAGCTTAACGGGTTTACCCGAACTTATTATAAAAGCGGTGCTCTTCAAGCAATATGGAATTATAAAAACAACGAACTTCACGGCGTTTCTAAAATATTTTTTGAAGACGGCGGTGTTGAAGTCGAACGTAATTATGTTGATGGAAAACTGCAAGGTATAAGCAGAGTTTATTATGATTTTAATGTTGTTGCCCTCGAAGCAAATTACAAAGATGATCAACTTGAAGGAATTTCCTATATCTATTATCCGGACGGCTCAATCAAAGTAATTGATACTTATAAAAACGGACAAATAGTTAAACGAGAACGTTACGATATTGTAGGCAAATTTGATAAAGTTGAAGAAAGTTTTAACGAATATTACGAAGACGGAATACTAAAAGCTGAGGTAAATTTTAAAGAAGGAATTCGCGACGGAATAAATAGATACTATCATCCGAACGGTTACATCGAATCTGTTCTTTTATTTGTTGATGGTGTGGTTGACTCAATTGCCGCTTACTACCACGATAACGGTACTATCGCAAAGGAAATTAATTTTATAAAAGGAATAAAAAACGGCGAAGCAAAAGAATATAATAGAAATGGTGTCCTTATAGGTAAGTATAATTATTCTAACGATATCTTAAGCGGTAAAGCATACACTTATTATGAATCGGGCGAACTTCTTTCCGAAATTTTTTTTAAGAATGATCAGTTTGAAGGAACCGTAAAATATTTCTACAAATCGGGCGAATTATACGCTGAAGAATTTTATAACAATGGAATACGAGACGGAATTTTTAAAACCTATCATAAAAACGGAGAAGTTGCGGAATTTGCTATCTTCAAAAACGGCAGACTCGAAGGAATTGCTTTTTCTTATTACGAAGATGGAAGACTTCGACGTCAAGCCGAGTTTAATTATAACAGATTAATACGTGAAGAGAATTATTAATCTTGTCTGATAGTTTAGTCGTTGGGATAATGAAAAGTTGGAATATTGAATTATGTGTTGATTGATTAGATTGGATGATTGGAATAATCGGTTATATAATTTATGATTTTTGCGGATTCCCGGATTTGCGAATTGACAATGTGACAATTAGACAATGCAACAATTAGTTGAACCACTTTGGTGTTCTTTTACAGATTTTATAATTTTTCTATTTAAGTTTGCCCGCTTTGCTGTCATTACAACTCATTCCTAAATTTTTGGAATCCCCTCCTCAAAAAAAACAGAGTTATTTATATTTGACCGCATTACTGTTATAGTTAGCTGAAAGTCCGAAGGACTTTAATATGAATAGCATCAGGTGACCCCGATGAAAAAATCAAATATCAAAAGCCCGATCACAACGTGGTTGAATATCTTTTTACGTAAGATTTAGGAATTCAATAAGAGACAGCCAATCACCTATGAAGTTCGTCCTATTAAGTATTATCCCGCATTAAAAACGGCGTAGCCGTTTCATTATTGTAGAATAGAAAACCCCAAATGATAAAAGAACGCCGTAGGTGTTCCATTAAAAGAGTTATACCCGTTTCACAAAAGTAATCTGGGGGAGTTTTGGTTTGGTGTGTTTTATTTTATAGTTATAATAAAGCTCCTACGGAGCTTTGCAATTAATATGGAATTTCATTTCTACAATAATGCAAGTCCTA
>DSBF01000240.1 GCA_011049495.1 Ignavibacteria bacterium | reverse complement strand
AGCCATGTCGGAAATGTTGAGTTAAAAACTTCGGGTGGAGATATCGATATTAAATCATCGAATGGAAAAGTTAATGCAATTACTTCCGGTGGTGATATTACAGTTGATTATTTAGGCGAGAATAAGGGAATCAATCTTAGAACAAGCGGGGGAGATGTAGTTGTTAAGATTCCGGAATCTCTAAAAGCAGATTTAGAATTAAGAACAAGTGGCGGTTCTATTAAAACTAATATCGAAGCAAGAATCAAAGAATCAAGTAGAACAAAATTTATCGGTCAAATGAACGGAGGTGGACTAGAACTTTATGCCAAAACATCCGGCGGCGATATCCGCATCCAAACTTATTGATAAATTTGTGAGTCTGTAAAATAATTTGAAATACAACTAAATAGTACACTGTTTCAATATTCGTGCTTCCATATTAAATATTGTTTAGAATTTCGTCTGTTAGCTAACAGATTAGAATTTAGTATTTCACTTCACCCATTCTCCCCAACTCCATTTCTCCCCCTCTCCCATTCTCCTCATCTCCCATTCTCCCCCTCACCACTTTCCCATCATTCTTGAACGTTTCACAGCGAAATCCGCCTCCGTCGGACACTATTCCAAAAATTAAAGAATTACACAAATTTACTCTGACACTCTTTCACTTCGTTTTAATTTGACAAAAAAGTACTATTATTCGTAAATTTCGTTTCTAAAATTTAAATACAAAAGGAGAGGTGTTGTGGTAATAGCTGTTCCTAAGGAAATCCTCCCCGGCGAAAACCGTGTCGGCATCACACCCGATGTCGCTTCAAAACTGATCAAAAAATCCTTTCAAGTGCATGTTCAAAAAGGTGCAGGTCTTAATGCGGGTTATACTGACGATCAGTACGAGAAAGCTGGGGCTAAATTGTATGATAGGGAAAGCGATTTATATTCCTCGGCGGATATCGTTGCTAAAGTTCATCGCCCTATGGATCACCCTGAAGATGGTAAAAATGAACTCGATTTAATGAAAGAAGGTACTATACTAATTACTTTTCTTTATTCGTTAAATTATCCGGAGTTGGCAAAAAAATGTGCCGAGAAAAAGATTAATGTAATATCTATGGATGCCATTCCGCGGACCACGCTTGCGCAAAAGATGGATGCGTTAAGTTCTCAAGCTAATATTGCCGGCTATAAAGCTGTAATTATGTGTGCAAATACTCTCGGTAAAATCTTCCCCTTAATGATGACTGCAGCCGGTACAATTTCGCCGGCAAGAGTTGTGATTATGGGTGCAGGTGTTGCCGGATTGCAAGCACTTGGAACCGCAAAACGGCTCGGTGCTGTTGTCGAAGTTTCCGATATTCGCCCGGCAGTGAAAGAGGAAGTGCAAAGTCTCGGTGGTAAGTTTATTGAAGTTGAAGGTGCCGAAGATATGCAGGATGAAGGCGGCTATGCTAAAGAAGCTTCCGAAGAATTCTTACAGAAACAAAAAGAACTTATCTTCAAACATATTACTAACGCAGATATTGTTATAACTACTGCGCTTGTGCCGGGTAAAAAAGCTCCCGTGCTTGTAACCGAAGAAATGGTTAAGAATATGCGTCCCGGTTCGGTTGTTCTTGATATGGCTGTCGAATTCGGTGGTAATTGCGAGATTAGTGAAAAAGGAAAGACAGTTAAAAAACATAATGTTAATATTATCGGTGAACCGAATTTACCGAGTTTAGTCCCTACTCACTCAAGTGATGTTTATGCAAAAAATATTTTGGCATTACTTGAACATATCGGTAAAGAAGGAAAAGTCGAACTTAACTTCGATGACGAAATTGTTAAAGGTTCCGTAATTACTTATAACGGTGAAGTTGTTCAGGAAAGAACAAAAGCACTGCTGTCTTGATCAATTAGAAAAAATATTTGAATAAATAAAAGGAATAAAAAATGGATTTACTCGCTCTGATAATGCAAATATATGTTTTTGTGCTTGCAATATTTGTCGGGTTTGAGTTGATAACTAAAGTTCCGCCAACGCTGCATACTCCGCTTATGTCCGGTTCCAATGCTATATCCGGAATTACTATTGTAGGTGCTTTGATTGTGGCTGGTGAAGGACTAAATATGCTTAGCACAGTATTAGGGTTGCTTGCGCTTATCTTCGCAACAATTAACGTTGTCGGCGGATACCTGGTAACCGATAGAATGCTCAAAATGTTCAAAAAGAAATGAGAGATAACACATGCAAATTGTATCTTATATAATTTATCTATTAGCTTCAGTACTATTTATTTTCGGTATTAAAAAACTAGGATCTCCTAAGACTGCGCGGCAGGGTAACATGCTATCTTCTATAGGAATGTTTCTCGCTGTCGTTATCACTTTATTTGACCACATGATTATTACTTACGAGTGGATTATAGTTGGTTTGATAGTCGGTGCGCTTATCGGTTCTACTATGGCATTGAAAGTTCAGATGACCGGTATGCCGCAGATGGTTGGATTGTTAAACGGTTTCGGAGGCGGTGCTTCTGCCTTAGTCGCTCTCGGTGAATATTTCAAGGTAGATACCCCCGCATTTGAAATTAATATTATTATTACTGTTGTTCTTTCAGTATTGATCGGTGCTGTTACTTTTACAGGTTCGATGATCGCATTCGGAAAGTTACAAGGTATTGTAACCGGTAAGGTTGTTAAATATCCATTGCAAAACCCGATTAATGTATTATTGTTTTTAGTAACATTAGTTGCCGGTGTATTTTTAGTTATTGATCAAACACATTCCGAACTTCTTATTGGAATCGTGGCTGTTGCATTAGTATTAGGTGTACTTCTAGTTTTACCAATCGGCGGTGCAGATATGCCTGTTGCTATATCTTTACTTAACTCTTATTCAGGTATCGCAGCGTCCATGACAGGATTTGTTATTAACAATAATATGTTGATTATCGCCGGTGCTTTAGTTGGTGCTTCAGGTATTATCCTAACATTGATTATGTGCCGAGGTATGAATCGTTCCTTAATGAATGTTGTTCTTGGCGGATGGGAATCTGCCGGTTCTTCCGATCCTGCTGCAGGCGATGGAACTCAAAAAGCTCACAAATCAATTGACTCTGAAGAACTTGCAATGTTATTTGATGCTGCTAGCAACTGTATCATTGTACCGGGATATGGAATGGCGGTTGCTCAAGCACAACATGCGATTCGTGATCTTGCAAATATTTTAGAATCAAAAGGTATTAAGGTTAGATTTGCAATTCATCCCGTTGCAGGTAGAATGCCCGGACATATGAACGTGCTTCTTGCCGAAGCTCAGGTTTCATACGATAAACTTTTTGCTCTCGAAGATATTAACGATGATTTCCCGAATACAGATATTGTTTTGGTTGTCGGTGCAAATGATGTTGTCAACCCGGCGGCTCGTCATGATAAATCCTCACCGATTTTCGGTATGCCTATTCTTAATGTTGATTATGCGAAAACTGTTATAGTTAATAAACGCTCGATGAACGTCGGGTATGCAGGTATTGATAATGAATTATTCTATCTCGATAATACATTAATGTATTTTGGTGATGCTAAAGGCGCGGTTACTAAATTAGTTAATGAGTTGAAAGAATTGTAAGCAAGTGAATCGTATGCGAGAATCTGCTGAATTCAAACGGCAGAAGTGAAACGTGAAATGAAAAAATTTAATCCCGCTTCGGCGGGATTTTTTTATGCTGTATCAAAAATCAAGATCAAATAAAAAATCTATGCATATCATTTCAAATCTGTGCCTGCCCGTCTTTGACGTGGGCATCCGTGACACAATTGTATAATAAACTTTGCATTGAATACAACCTCTACCTAATGAAAATATTTATTATAATTGGCACTAAAATTTGAAAGTGATTTCCCAATATGATTAAATACACAAAAATATTTTTACTTCCGTTAATAATCTTATTTTATTCTTGCGGTGAAAATCCGTTTGAATCTCAACCCGTTGATGTTATTGAGAGGGGAGAGATTGTCAAAATACTTTCAGAATATGATGTTTCTCAAGCTGAATTAAATTTACTATTTAATGAATTTGATCTTCCGGGTGGTATTGAAATCAATTTACGAAACGGAATTAAAGTAATTTCTGCTATTTACAGAACCATAGATTATAACGGCAATCCGGCTGATGCATCAGGACTTTTTGTTATTCCTAAAACACAAGGTATATTTCCATTAATTAGTCTGCATCACGGTACGCAATCTAAACGAGATAATGTTGGTTCTCAATCAGCAATGTTTAGTTTGGATGCATTGGTTGCGGGCGCTCTTGGTTATGTTGCAATTTCGCCGGATATGCTTGGACTCGGAATATCAAATCTTGTGCATCCATATCATATTGCCGATGTTAATGCAAATACTTCTATTGATTTTATTCGAGCTGTAAAAAAATATGCATCTCAAAATAATATTCAACTAAACGGACAGTTATTTTTAGCAGGCTATTCGCAGGGCGGTTATACTGCAATGGCAGTTCATAAAAAAATACAGAATGATTTATCAAATGAGTTTGCAATAACTGCATCTGCACCGATGGCAGGTGCTCATGATTTGGTTGGTACTGCAAGATTTATAATTTCTAACAATAATTATGAACGCCCGTCGTTTCTAGCATTCATGATCTATTCTTATTCAAGGGTTTACAACTTAGGTGATTTGTCCCAGTTCTTTCAACATCCTTATCAAAATTTAATACCTACATTGTTCAATGGTTCTTTAACAACCGAAGAAATAGATGGAGCACTTCCAAATACATTATCTCAATTATTTAATGAATCATTTCTTAATAGTATGAGAGATAGTTCCGAACAAGTAATGACTAATTTACTCCAACAAAACAGTCTGTTGGATTGGGCTCCGCAATCACCGGTTCTAATAGTTCATGGCAATGCTGATACTTACGTACCGTATCAAAATGCAATTGCAGCCAAAGAAAGATGGGAAGCTAACGGTGCACCGAATGTCGAGTTAGTAACAATTAATGGTGGGACTCATACTTCATCCATTATCCCGGCAATACTAACGGCAATATCATGGTTTGAAGGCTTTAGAATTGAAATGGGAAATTATATTTATGCTTCGAGGTAAGCCGACAAAAAACTTCAATATATTTATTTAACCACAAGGGACACGAAGAATTCACAAAGTTCACGGATAAAATCTTTGTGTCCATGGCGCTTTCTTTGAGAACTTCGTGTTTAATTAAGTTCTTACCTAATAGGTATAGAAATCGAAAATAACTCTTGCGGGGATTCGTTTACCCAAACATTTTTTTCTTCATGAACAGTAACGAAATATTTTGCTGTTACAAAACCGATAATCCCCCCAAGTACAACATCAGATATCCAATGCCGGTTTTCATACACACGTGAATAACCTGTTAAAATAGCAGGTAAATAACTTATTACTTTTAATACATCTGAATTACTATTTTGAGATAGCACAGTTGATAAAGCAAAAGCTATTGCAGTATGACCCGATGGTAAAGAAAAATAATCATCATCAACAAAATTAAATCCAATATAACTCATGTTATCATCCGTAAATTCAGGTCGCCCTCTTCCAAACAAAGTTTTTATAATTTGCGTAGTAGCCATTGCATATATAGTAGATTGTATAATTTCAAAACCCAGCTTCTTCTGGTAAGTATTATCATTTGAGTGACCGTTAATAATAAAAAAAGTACTTAGGACAATAGGAGTTAAGGGTTCACCATAAACTCTTCCCGCAATTATTGGAATTGATGAGTTTTTACTTCGGTTATATTGAGTAAACTCTTTCAAACTATTATCTAGTTGCATCGCAGAATAAGTTGCCCCGATAGTTAAACCCAAATAAAGAAAATCTTTGCTTTGCCATTTAAAGGGAGCAAAATAATAATCAACACCTTCGTTAATAAATTGATTAAAATCATACTTGTTTTGTGCAAAAGAAAAATTAGAAAGCAGCAGGGTAATTAAAAGGATTTTGATTTTCATAAAAAGATTATTTGGTTGAAGTGTACTTTATAATTTCGGCAGCTTCAATTGTAATTAATCCACCGGCATTTGATTCTTCAAAAATTCGTTCAACTATCGGAATAAAAGAATTAATCTTTTCTTCAGTGTCAACAATTTCAACTACTAATGGAAGGTCTTCGGATAATCTCAAAACTTTTGCAGTATGAATCCTGCTGTTGCTGCCGAAACCCATTATCCCTTTATAAACTGTTGCACCGGCAAGATTATTTTGACGAGCTTCAACAACAATCTTTTCATACAAACCGACATGACCGTGTTTATCGGTCTCACCGACAAATATTCTCAACAACTTTGCTTTTGAATTTGTTTTCATTTTTATCTCACAGCTATGTAAGCTAAATAAATACCTAATATTGTAGTTAATACATTCAGTATGATATTAGTTGTTGCAAGAAGAAATTGGGTATCTTTAAGTAAATAAAAGGTCTCGTATGAAAATGTAGAAAAGGTCGTTAAACCGCCGCAGAAACCAATACCGATAAAGAGTTTAATTTTATCGTTTATTAATCCCTTTTCATCGAACCCGAAGATCATAAAACCAAGTATAAGACTGCCGATTAAGTTTACAATCAATGTACCGAACGGAAAATAAACAGAAAAATTCTTTGCAGCATAATCCGAAATGAAATACCTCAAACTTCCGCCGATGCCGGCACCGATAAAAACTATAAACAGATTAATCAATTTTATATATCCTGATTGGTGATACTCTCAAAATCTTTTTATTATCTCAACAAATTTAATAAAAAGAGAAACTCTTATACACATTATTTTTATCTCGCTTAATTTTACTAAAACAATATGCAAAAATCTTTTACATTTCTTTTACATTCCCAATGAAGCAAAAAAGAATATAATACTTAATTTAGTCGCAAAGTTTCACATCACTTGAAATAAGAAAGCAATATTATGATTAACACATCAATACATAAATTTCATATTCCTGTAATGGGTCTCGGTTTCTCAATCGATACACCCATCAAAGTTGCTCATTTTGGAATTGATTCAGTCATTTCAATTGTTGATGATGATCTAATCGAGAAAATGAGAAAACACCATTGCAACAACTTTGGCGTACAATACGAACCAATATTAACTAAAGAAGAAGATCACCGTGCAAAACGAATTACTGCGTATTTAAATTTAGTTGATGATATTGTACATGATAATTTTGAGAAACTCAAAAATTCATACGGAAAAGAGCAGAGTGATTTTGAAAAATATATTGAATTGCTGCCCGAAGATTCCGAACTGAAATTTAAGTACAATGATGCAGTTAAGAATAACTCGTTAGAAAAAATTAAGGAATGGGTTTTTTCTAAGATTAAACCTGGTAATATTGACGTCAACATTATGACAAAAGTTGATAAACCTAATTACAATAAAGATGTGAAGCTGCCGGTAATTTATAATGACGCACATGCTTCTTTACGAGGATTTGCCAACAGCAAATTGAAATCATCAATTGTTTTATCCGCCGGTATGAACCCAAGGTTGTACAGTTACTTTGAAGAATTAGAAGATTTTTATCCAAATGAAAACGGTGAACTGAATAAGAAAATAATTTTAAAAGTAAATGATTACCGTTCGGCAATAATTCAAGGAAAATACCTGGCAAAAAAAGGTATATGGATTTCAGAATATAGAATAGAATCGGGATTGAACTGCGGCGGACATGCGTTTGCAACAGATGGTTATTTGATGGGACCTATTCTTGAAGAATTTAAAACTAACCGTGAATTATTGATTAATACTACCTATGAAATTTACATCGATGCGCTTAAGAAAAAGAATCGAGTAGCTAATAAACTTCCACGTGATATTAAAATCACCGCACAAGGCGGTGTAGGTACTTTTTATGAACAAAAATTTCTTCTTGATTATTATCAAGTTGATTCGGTTGGATGGGGAACACCTTTTCTGCTTGTTCCGGAAGCAACAAACGTTGATCAAAATACTTTGTCACTTTTAACTAAAGCGACCGAAGATGATTTGTATTTAAGTAGAATATCCCCACTCGGAGTTCCTTTCAACAGTATAAGAGGAAATTCAAAAGATATCGAAAAACTAGAGAACGCTCTAAATGGAAAACCCGGAAGTCCGTGCCCCAAAAAATATTTACAATCAAATACCGAGTTTAGCGAAAAAGCAATTTGCACTGCATCAATAACTTATCAAACAAAAAAGATTGATCAACTTAAATCTCAAAATCTCGACAAAAATGATTTTGAAGCACATTACAAAAAAATTATTGATAAAGCATGTCTTTGTGTTGGATTAGCGACTTCGGTACTTAAAAAGAATGATGCAGCGGAAAAAATTGACGGTGATGGTGTGTTAATTTGTCCGGGTCCGAACTTAGCGTATTTTTCTAAAATAGTAACTTTGAAAGAAATGATAGATCACATATACGGTAGAATAAATCTCGTTACCAGGAAAGATCGTCCTAATATGTTCATCAAGGAATTGAAACTTTATCTCAACTATTTGAAAGAGGAAATCGAAGGGGCTGAAGATAACACCTCTGTTAGCAAGTTAAAATATTTTGATACATTCCAAAAAAATATATCCGATGGAATTGAATACTATAAGAATTTATTCTCTTCGGATAATTTTAAGATTAATAAAACAATTATACATGATCTTCTTGATTTGGAAGATGAATTTGAAACAATGAAAAAACAAATGAAGATGCTAAATTTGCTTCCGATTGAGAGTGTGGAATTTAGTGCTAACCTTGCAGTTAATTAATCGTTAGAATAAATGGCAATTTAATTTGCGATTTTTCTTTTCATATTAGTGATTTCTTCTTTCCACTTTATTCTATATTTGCCTATCTTTGCCCCAACAAATTTGAGGGAGTAATTCAATAAACACAGCCAAATTAGTTTTTGAAAACGGAACTTCCATTCAAGGTAAATTATTTGGAGCTGCTAATTCGGCAGCAGGGGAGATCGTTTTCAATACCGGAATGGTTGGTTACCCCGAAACTCTTACCGATCCTTCATACACCGGACAAATCTTAGTTTTAACTTTCCCATTTATTGGCAATTACGGAGTAGAAAAAGAACTCGAACTTAATTCAACTTTTTTTGAATCCAATGGAATTAAAATAAGCGGATTGGTAATTTCTGACTACTCAAATGATTTTAGTCATTGGAATGCATACAATTCATTATCGAGATGGATGGAAAAATATAATATTCCCGGATTGTGTGAAGTTGATACAAGAGAACTAACAAAGCTTATTCGAGAAAATGGAACTATGCTCGGTAAGATTGAATTGGAAACTGATCCCATCAAATTCTTTAACCCGGATACAATTAATTTATTTGAAAAAGTTGCACCAAAAGATGTTGTCGAATATGGGGAGGGTAAAACTATTCTTCTTTATGATTGCGGATGCAAAGAAAATATTGTAAGAAATCTTGTTAATAGGGGATTCAAAATTAAACGCGTTCCATGGACCTATAATTATAAACAAACAGATTTTGATGCAGTATTATTCAGTAATGGTCCTGGCAACCCGGAAATGTATCCCGAACTTGTTCTCACTGCTAAAGAAATTTTTCAACTTGGGAAACCGGTACTTGGTATTTGTATGGGACATCAAATTGTTTCTCTTGCAGCCGGTGCAAAAACTTACAAAATGAAATATGGTCATCGAAGTCAAAACCAACCTGTTATTAATAAAATAAACAATCGCTGTTTTGTAACTTCACAAAATCATGGATACGCAGTTGATACATCAACACTTTCAAATGATTGGATTGTGTGGTTTGAAAATCTTAATGATGGAACGAATGAAGGAATTATTCATAAAGAATTACCGATAATGTCGGTACAATTTCATCCGGAAGCAGCACCCGGACCGGTTGATACCGAATTTATTTTTGATGAATTTTTGGCGAAACTATTATAAAGTATGTGGAAGCAGCTAAATCAGTTAGAAATAAACTTTCTTTATAATTTAGTTGAGGGGATTGAGGTTATGTCGTAAAACTAACAAGGTGTCATTCCGAATGAACCGTATTTTGGTGAGTGAGGAATCTCATTAACACATTAGCAATATTTCAATTTATCTGATGTGAGATTCTCGCATAGTGATGCCTTCGGCATTCATCCGTTATCCAACGGATTCAGAATGACAAATAAATAATTTGGTCATTCCGGGCTCAGAGCCGGAAACTATTGATTAAACAAAGTGAGAATCTGAACTAAGCTTAACATGGCAATGAATGACAAGTAAACCAAAAAAAATATTAATTCTCGGAAGTTCCGCTCTGAAAATCGGTGAAGCGGGGGAGTTTGATTATTCCGGCAGTCAAGCTATTAAAGCTCTCAAAGAAGAAGGGATTTACACAGTTTTAATTAATCCGAATATCGCTACAATACAAACTTCGGAGTATCTGGCTGATAAAGTTTATTTGCTTCCTGTAAATGTTGAGTTTGTTGAAAAAATAATTCAAAAAGAAAAACCCGATGCTATTTTAATTAGCTTCGGCGGACAAACCGCACTTAACTGCGGAATGGAACTTCATGAGAAAGGTATTCTTGATAAATATAATGTCGAAATTCTCGGTAGCCCGATCAAAGCTGTAATTGATACGGAAGACCGCGAAAAGTTCAAAAAAAATCTTGATTCAATAAATGTAAAAGTAGCGAAAAGCAAAGCTGTAACATCCATCAAAGATGCAATAAAAACCAGCGAAGAGTTAGGTTTTCCTGTATTAATTAGAATTGCATTTGCTTTGGGTGGTTTAGGTTCAGGTGTATGTAGGAATAAAAATGAAGTGGAAAAATTAGCTTCTAAAGCTCTGT
>DSBF01000316.1 GCA_011049495.1 Ignavibacteria bacterium | reverse complement strand
GATGAATTTAAAAAACTAAATGCAGAACTTATCGGTCACTCAATTGACCAAGTATTTTCACACATCAAATGGGTTGATTGGATAAAAGATAATCTTAATGTTGAAATTCCTTTCCCTGTAATTGCAGACGACATGGGAAGAGTTGCAATGAAATTAGGAATGATTCATCCCGGCAAAGGAACAAATACGGTTCGTGCTGTATTTTTAATTGACCCGGAAGGAAAGATTAGATTAATGATATACTACCCGCAAGAAATCGGACGACAAATTGACGAGGTATTACGTGCATTGAAAGCATTGCAAATTTCCGATTCACACGAAGTTGCTATGCCGGAGAATTGGCCTAATAATGAATTAATTGGTGACAAAGTAATTCTTCCTCCTCCAAAAGATGTTGTTACTGCAAGAGCAAGAGAAAAAGAAGCTGAAGGTTACGACTGGTGGTTTAAGTTCAAGAAACTTGATAACTAATTTCCATTATTGTTGGAACACCCTCATTTAATCCCCAATGCAAATCCGTCTTTGGGGATTTTTTTTATCAGCCCAAAATCATATTTTTTGCCTTCATTTTTAAGGATGTTTTATGTACAAACCTCGAGTTAAGATATGTTGTATTTCATCTGTTGAGGAGATGAAACTTGCCGTAAGATACGGCGCATCTGCAATTGGTCTTGTAGCTGAAATGCCGAGTGGTCCCGGTGTTATTAATGATGATTTGATTGAAGAAATTGCATTACAAGCTCCTCCGGATATCTCCACTTTTTTGTTAACCAGCAGACAAAGTGTTAAAGAAATCATTACTCATCAAAAGAATTGTAAAACAAATACAATACAAATTGTAGATAATCTTTTGGAAGGTACACACAAGGAATTGAAAGAAGCATTGCCGGGTATTTCAATCGTACAGGTAATTCATGTTAATGATGAATCCTCGGTAGAAGAAGCAATAAGAGTTTCCGAAGACGTAGACGGAATTTTACTCGATTCGGGTAATCAAAAATTGGAAGTAAAAGAACTCGGTGGTACCGGGCGCACACACGATTGGCGATTAAGTAAAAAAATTGTTGATTCTGTTTCAAAGCCGGTATTTCTTGCGGGCGGATTGAATCCGAGCAATGTTGAAGATGCAATTAAAACTGTTATGCCTTATGGTTTGGATATCTGCAGCGGAGTTAGAACAAATGGTAAACTTGATGAAAATAAATTAAAAGAGTTTTTTGATAAAGTAAATTATACCCGGATTTCCGGTTAGAAAACCCGGGTAAATTTTTTATACACCCAAAGTAGTTCCTTCACCGCACAAATCACTAACAGCTTGTTTAACTCTTTCTTTCATTCCGGTTTCGGCTAATTTAATATAAGTACGGGGATCATAAAGTTTTTTGTTCCCAACTTCACCTTCAACTTTAAGAACGCCGTCATAATTTTTAAACATGTGATCGACTATCGGTCTTGTGAATGCATATTGAGTATCCGTATCAACATTCATTTTAATAACACCGTATTCTAAGGTTTCTCTAATTTCTTCTAAAGAAGAACCGCTTCCTCCGTGAAATACTAAATCGAATGCAGCAGCATCACCGTATTTTGCAACAACCGCGGTTTGTCCTTCTTTCAAAATAGACGGACGAAGTTTTACGTTACCCGGCTTATAAACACCGTGAACATTTCCGAAAGTTGCGGCAAACATATAACGCGCACCTTTAACTTGACTTAATTTTTCGTAAACATAAAGCATATCTTCCGGAGTTGTATAAAGTTTTTCTGCCGGCGCATCTTCATTACTTACACCGTCTTCTTCGCCCCCGACAACTCCCGCTTCAACTTCTAAAATAATTCCAAGCTCTTTACATTCTTTTAATAATTCAACGGCTATTTTCATATTCTCATCAAGAGGTAGTTCACTACCATCAAACATGTGAGAGTTAAATAAAGGAAGTTTTCCTTCAGCAACTCTTCTTCTTGATTCTTCAATTAACGGTCTTAGAAACGAGTCTACTTTTTTCGGCTGGCAATGGTCGGTGTGAAGTGCAACGTTAATATCATATTTATCTGCAACTAAATGAATATGATTAGCAATTGATATAGCACCGAGTGCAGCATCTTTTAACATTATTCCCGAAGCAAACTCGCCGCCGCCTGTACTCACTTGAATTATACCATCGGATTTCATTTCCGCAAAAGCTTCCAAAACAGCATTAGCCGTAACTTCACTTGTTACATTGATAGCAGGATAAGCAAATTTGTTTTTCTTTGCGTTGTCCAACATTTTACAATACTTCTCGTAATTTACAACCGGCATATCGCCTCCTACATTTAATATGAAACAATCTTAAAAATTAATTGGACAAATATAACTAATTATTTCTATGCGAAAAATTTTCTTAACTTTGTTGCAATTCAATCATAAGAAAATTATGGAAAGACAAATAACAACGGTAGTCTTGGATTTGGACGGAACGCTTGTTCAATCGCATAAAAATATTTACGAAGCAACTATTCATTCATTTGAGAAATTAAATATTAATTACAATCTACCGGAGGAAGAATTTTACAAAAAAATTGGTCATCACTTTGAAGATATCTTTAGTGACTTCGGAATAATTGTAAATGATTTTGAAAAGTTTATAAAGGTTTATAAATCAGTTTACTTCGATTACATCGCTTCATCGTCATTGTATCCCGGAGTAGAAAAAGTTTTATATGAATTAAAGGCTCGCAAATTTAACATCTCGCTTCTAACAACAAAGGCACAAGATCAAGCTGATAGAATAATCGAACATTTTCATCTTTCAAAATATTTCGATTATATAATGGGAAGAAGACCCGGCATACCGCATAAACCTGCGCCGGATATGCTGATGAAAATCTGCGATGATCTCAATTCCTTACCTCGCCAAACAATTATGGTGGGCGATACCGAACTTGATATTCTATGCGGTAAAAATGCCGGTTCAATTACTTGCGGTGTAACTTACGGTTATAGAAGTAGTGAAGAAATAGAAAACTTAAAACCGGATTTTGTTATTAACAATTTTGAAGAGATTTTAAAAATCTTATAATTAAGTGAGGTTTTTATGGAAGGTAAAGTAACTTCATCAAGTCAAAATAGAATTTGCAGAATTTCTTTTTTTCATCCCAAAAGTAATTCGCTGCCAAGTTCGTTATTGAATGAATTGGCTGAGACAATTACAAATGCAGGCAATGATGAAAATGTAAACGTAATTGTTTTGCAAAGCGAGGGAGAGAAAGCGTTTTGTGCAGGCGCATCATTCGATGAATTGAGTTCCATTACTGATTTTGAAAACGGGAAAAATTTCTTTATGGGATTTGCCAAAGTTATTAACGCTATGAGAAAATCCCCTAAGTTTATTATTGCAAGAGTACAAGGAAAAGTTGTCGGTGGAGGTGTTGGTCTTGCTGCCGCTTCTGATTATGCCTTTGCTGCTGAAAATGCTTCAGCAAAACTTAGCGAACTTGCTTTGGGCATCGGTCCTTTCGTAGTCGGACCCGCAGTTGAAAGAAAAATCGGCAAAAGTGCTTTCTCGGAAATGTCAATCGATTTTGAATGGAAAACTTCTCACTGGTGTGAACAAAAAGGATTATTCAACAAAGTCTTTTCTTCAATTGATGAAATGGATCAAGCGGTTAATGAACTTGCCGATTCACTATCGAATGGAAGTCCGGATGCCATGAAAGAATTAAAAAAAGTTCTTTGGGAAGGAACGGAAGATTGGGATACTCTTTTAGAAAAACGTGCCGAGATAAGCGGTAAACTTGTTTTAAGTAATTTCACAAAAAATTATATCAAGAACTTTAAAGAGAACAAGCAATGAAAAAGTTAATCTTATTAGTAATTCTTTTTACAATTAATTTATCCGCTCAAAAAAACATTGAGCACTTGTTTAAAGGAATTGACGGATGCTTTATAATGTATGATTTCAATAATGATGAATACTTCCATTACAATGAAGAAAGATGTAATACAAGAATGCTTCCCGCATCAACTTTTAAAATTCCAAACTCAATGATTTTTTTAGAAGAAGGAATTATTCCCGATGAAAATTATGTTATTAAATGGGATAGCGTTGACAGAGGTTGGGATAAATGGAATATGGATCACGATTTGAAAAGTGCTTTGAAATATTCTGCGGTTTGGTATTACCAAGAATTGGCAAGAAAGGTTGACAGAGAAATTTATATGAATTACTTGGATGAATTGAATTACGGCAACAAGATTATCGGTGATAAAATTGATTACTTCTGGCTTGATTGGAGTTTAAGAATTTCTGCTGATGAGCAAATAAAATTTTTGAAGAAATTTGTAAAAAATAATTTGCCTTTTTCACAGCGCAATATAGATATTGTAAAAAGAATAATGATAGCCGAAGAAACCGGCAATTATATCTTGCGTGGTAAAACCGGTTTGGGTGATTTACGGGATGGAATTTATACCGGCTGGTATGTCGGTTACGTTGAAACAAAAGATAACATATTTGTTTTCGCACTGAATATGGATGCTTGTGATTATGAAAAAATTACATCTCTAGCAAGGATTAATCTAACAAGAAAAATATTGAAGGAGCTGAATGTACTTAAATAAAGATGGAATCTTTCAAAAAGATTCCATCTTTTAGCCAATCATATTTGCCGAGTAGTGCATAATGTGCTATAAATTTAATTTCAGGACATTTTTCTTTGACCTGAGCAAGCCACTGCCTGCCTATTTCGGCACGGTCTTTCGTGTGTTGTGATAGTGTTGGGGAAAGTTTGGTCATCAAAACATAGGTTTGCATATTGCCTCCTAGTTATGTGAGGATACTTACTATTATAAGCAATAAAATATCAGGTAAGTGTCAATTGGAATCGTTAATTATGCTCGCATAAAAAGACGGGTCAGTATCTCCCTCTGTCGAAATCAACATAATTTTAGAACTGCTGTCTATTTCTAATTTTTCATAAATTGATTTATCATTATCATAAGCATATTTCAATATACCTAACGAAACAGCTCCCGATTCGCCTGAAACAATTTTTTCTTTTGAAAATTCTTTCATTCCGAGTATTGCAATTTCATCATCACATGAGACGAAATAATTACTATGCTTCGAAATGATATCCCATGCAAGTTTGCTTGGTGTGCCGCAAGAAAGTCCTGCCATTATTGAATCTAATCTACCGTAAACCGAATGCGGTTCGCCGTCATTTATTTCTATCGATTTGAAAAAACATTCCGCTTTATTCGGTTCAACAATAATTGTGATTGGTTTTTCAGAGCCGAACTTATTAACGAGATATGCTTCAATTGCCGCGGGCATTGATCCGACACCGCAATGAAGAAATATGTGCGTGAAATTATCCCCGTTAAGTTGTTCATAAATTTCATCAATAAGAGTTAGATAGCCTTGCATAATAATCAGCGGGATATTTTCGTAACCGTTCCATGAAGAATCTTGAACTAAGATGGCATTTTCATCCTCAGCATATTCTTTGGCTTTATCAGATGCGAAATCATAGTTGCCGTCAACTACAAATACCTCTGTTGCAAATTCTTTAATATTATTTATCCTTGCTTCGGAAGATGTATTCGGCATAAACACAAAAGATTTACAACCAAATTGATTTGCAATCCACGCGACACCTCTACCGTGATTGCCGTCTGTTGCCGTTACAAAAGTAAATTGAGATAGATCTGCTTTTAACAATTTTTTGAATGACAACTCTTCTTTATCCCAACCAAGTTTTTCATACAGTATGTTTGTAATAGCATAACTTGCACCCAGAACTTTAAAGGCGTTTAATCCCATACGCTGCGATTCATCTTTTACCCAAAGTTTATTTACACCGACTTTATCTGCGTAATTATTCATTTCAATCAGTGGAGTTGCTTTATAATTATTTAACGTTTTGTGAAATACACGAACTTTATTTTTTGATTCTTCATCAAACAAAGCGATAAGGTTGGATTTTTCTTCGCGGTTTTTATTCGAGATTATTTTTATCATATAGTTGTTATTTAGATTCTATTATAAATTTTTGTAGTGGTAAAATTACCAATAAAATCATTCATTTACTTCGCCGCTAAAGAATAGTTTATTAAATTAGCGGTTGAATTTTACAATCAACTATATAATGTTCATGAGAATACTGCTAATTTTATTTTTCATATTTATGTTTATTAATTCATTTGCCCAAGTAAACACGGAAAAATACAGAACCCCGGATACATTAAAAGGTTTTGCCGGTTATTTTGAATTCAGCGGTACAATTAAAACCGGTAACTCGGAAAAAACCGAAGCCGGCTTTGACGGTAGAATAGATTGGAAATTATCTTCCGTAACAACGTTTTTAATTTTCGAAAGTGATTATGAATGGATTAACGGGAACCGCACTTCTAATGAAGGATTGATCCACCTTCGTCATGTTAGACAACTAACTACGCTGCTTGATATTGAATTTTTTGGACAGGTTAATTATGATAAAAAAGTGCTGGTTGATAACCGTGAATTAATAGGCACCGGTATTAGATATAAATTTTTAAACTTCTCTAATGGTGATTTAACTCTGGGTACTGCATACATGTTCGAACACGAGAATTTTAATTTACCGGGAAATGCGGTTCATCTTTCCGAAGTTAATGATCATCGATGGAGTAATTATGTTTCTTATTATCTGGCGATAAACCCTTATGTAAATTTCGGCGGCGTTGTTTATTATCAACCGATGTTTAAAAATTTTGGAGATTATAAATTACTCGCTGAAAACAGCTTAACAGTTAAGCTGACTGAGCTTGTTTCATTATCAATAAACTTTAAATTAAGACACGATTCAGAACCGCCGGACGGAATTAAACAGACCGATACCAAAACCGATATAGGAATTGCTTTCAAGTTTTAAATGCCGAACATAATTGAAACGGTAAGATCGATTGCGGTGATGTTGTCTTCGTAATCTTTTTTTCCAAGTAAATTTAATACTCCATAGTGCAGATTGATATCTAATTCTATTCCGGGGAAAAAATTATATCCGATTCCGCCGCTTAATCCTAAACCAACCCGAGTTTCACTCGGATAAATTTTATGTATTGATTCACCCGATTTATCTTCATAAAAAATATCGGCATCATCAAATGCACCGAAGAGCATATCAAGACCAACATAAGGTTTGAATTTTCCCTTAATCCATAAATATTCTATGCCCAGTATCAGTGACTTCAACCTGTTATCAACTCTAACATTAGTCGGTACACGAGTTTCAGAAGGATTCGTATTGGTTATTATACCCGCACCTTTTATTTCGGAATGGTAGTAGCCCCCCTTAAATCTAATTTGAGTTCCGGGAATAATATATTTTAAAAAGAAAGAGTAATGATAATCGCTTTCAACTTTATAGCTTAATAGAGTGTTGCCGCTTTTTTCAATAACGTTATTTTGAAAGCTTATTAATCCCCATCCGAAACCAACAATAAGATTCTGAGAAAAAACATGTAATGAAAGGAAAAAAAAAGTTATTATGTATAAGAATCTCTTAATAGATTTCCTCAAAGTTTGTGGTTAAAAACTACAAAAAAATTATTTTTCCGGCAGGAAAGAAATATGTATAATATATTTTCATAAGCTGGGAAGAAAAAGACGAGTATATTGAATTTACCTTTGTCGAAATGGAAGACTCGTCTATAACGTTTAACGGAATAAGATACGAACTCTTAGATTCCGGAGAGCTAAAAGTCAACCTGGAATTGAAACACGACGAAAAAACCGAAATTGAAGAGTTTATTTTCTCCAAAATGTGAAGAAAAAAGATAAACTTGTGACTAACAAAATTTACAGATAGATATATTTGTCGTATTTTTACATACCAGAAATTCTTATAAAAATGGAGAAGTGATGGCAGTAATTAAACCTTTTAAGGCAGTAAGACCCGAAGAAAAAGTTGCTCACCTTGTTGCAAGTGTTCCCTATGATGTTGTCAACAGAGAAGAAGCTGCTGAACTTGCAAAAGGTAATCCTCTTAGTTTTTTACGAGTTACTCGTTCCGAAATTGAGCTTGATGCAAAAACAGATCCGTATTCCGAACAAGTGTATAACAAAGCAAAAGAAAATTGGGAAAGGTTAAGAAAAGAAGCTCCGTTAGTTCAGGATGAAAAACCACATTTTTATATTTACCACTTAAAATGGAAGGATCAGGAACAAACCGGCATAGCAGCAACATTTTCGGTAAATGATTATGATAACGATGTAATTAAAAAACATGAAAAAACAAGAAAAGTAAAAGAAGACGACAGAACTAATCACATCGTTACAACCAAAGCACAAACAGGTGCAGTATTCTTAACTTACAAAGGTATTGCAGAAGTAAATGCAATTGTTGAAGAAGTAATGAATGAACGCGATCCACTTTATGATTTTACAGCACCGGACGGCGTTCGACATACCGTTTGGCAAATGCCCGATGACTATAATGATATTATAATTTTTGAAATCGATAAGGTGGAAAGTCTTTACATTGCAGATGGTCACCATAGAGCTGCAAGTGCAAGCCGTTCTCAAAAGGTTAGAAAAGAAAATAATGTGGGTCATACAGGAGAAGAAGAATATAATTTCTTTATGGCGGTTCTATTCCCGGCTGAACAATTAAAAATACTTCCGTATAACCGCGTTGTTCATCAATTTCCGCATGGATTGCAGAAAAATTTCTTTGATAAATTGAAAGAGAATTTTTCAATTGAAGAAACAAACGATCCCAATCCTCCCGAAAGAAGAACAATTTGCGTGTATCATAAAAAGAAATGGTATCTTCTAAAGCCAAATGAAAATGTTAAACCCGGCGAAAGTGTTGGTGATAAATTAGATGTTAGTTTACTTCAAAATTATATTCTAAGTTCTTTATTCGGAATTACCGATCCGCGAACCGATACAAATGTTGATTTTATCGGCGGCATAAGGGGAACCGAAGAACTTGTAAAATTAGTTGACGAAGGAAAAGCCGTAGTTGCATTTTCAATGTACCCTGTTTCCGTTGATGATTTAATAAATATTTCCGATGCGGGAGAAATTATGCCTCCTAAATCAACTTGGTTTGAACCAAAACTTAGAGACGGACTTTTAGTTCACGCAATAGATTAACATAAATAGTTTATAACAATTAAGGAAAAAGACATGACAAACAGAATTTATAATTTCAGCGCGGGCCCGGCTATATTACCGGAAGATGTTTTGAAAGAAGCACAAGAAGATATGCTTAGTTACAAAGGTAGCGGTATGTCCGTTATGGAAATGAGTCACCGCGGAAAAATTTACGATTCAATTTTTAAAGATGCTGAAGCTGACCTTAGAAAATTATTGGACATTAACGATAACTATGCGGTGTTGTTCCTGCAAGGCGGGGCAACATTGCAGTTTTCTATGGTGCCAGTTAACTTAATGCCGCCTAAAAATAAAGCAGATTATATTATTACCGGTTCTTGGGCAAAGAAAGCAATGAAAGAAGCAAAAAGAGTCGGCACTGTTAATGTCGCCGGTTCAACCGAAGAAGAGAAATTTGTCAGACTTCCTAAGCAGGAAGAACTCAAATTAGACCCCGGTGCTTCTTATGTTCATTTTACATCAAACAATACAATTTACGGAACACAATACATAACCGAGCCGGAGGTTGGAAATGTCCCTTTGGTCTGCGATGCTTCTTCGGATATGCTTCACAAAAAAATAGACATAAATAAATACGGATTGATTTATGCCGGTGCTCAGAAAAATATGGGTCCAGCAGGCGTTGCCCTTGTAATAATCAGAAAAGATTTACTTGAAAGAAGTTCCGATTCACTTCACACTTATTTGAATTACAAAGTTCATGTCGATAGTGAATCGTTGTACAACACTCCGGCAACATATTCAGTATATATTATGGGATTAGTTTACAAATGGCTGTTAAACTTAGGCGGTCTCGATAAGATGTATGAAATGAATAAAGAGAAAGCTGGTATCTTATATGATTATATCGATAATAGTGACGGTTATTATAAAGGAACAGTGGCTGTTAAAGAAGACAGATCATTAATGAATGTTACTTACCGTCTTCCATCAGAAGAACTTGAAAAGAAATTTGTTGCCGAATCAACCGAAAAAGGTTTCTCCGGTTTAAAAGGTCATAGATCCGTTGGCGGTATCCGCGCTTCGATTTACAACGCATTCCCGAAAAAAGGCGTTGAAGCATTAGTGGAATTTATGAAAGATTTCAAGAAAAACAATTAACAAACAATTATTAAACCCGCTCTCATTTTTGAAAGCGGGTTTTTTATTTCTTGATTATTATTTTATTCCGGGTATATTACTTTTAATTCCAACCGAAATTGTTCTTTGTTTTTTAATGTCTTTATATTTTATAAATGACGCGGGAGGTATGATATGTTATATCAAAAATATATACAAGCCGTTGAAGATCATGCAGAACAGCTAACACGAAGATGGACTAAGGAAGTTAAAAATAATCCATCTACTCCCGGTTATAAAAATATGCCCGATAATCTTCTCGATGAAAGAGTTTATGATGTGTTCAAAAGGCTCGGTAATTACCTAATGCAGGACGAACCGGATTTTCACAAAACCGCGGAACACTTTATTAAACTTGGGCGGGAAAGAGCAAAAGAAGGATTAAAAGTTTCGGAAGTAATTTACGCATTAATTTTAGTTCGTGTTGTACTATGGAATTTTATAGTAGAAGAAGGGTTGATCTCAAGTACTTTTGAACTTCACGAAGGATTAGGTTTTTATTCAAAAGTAAACAGCTTTTTTGATAAAGCAGTATTCTTTGTAGCAAAGGGTTTTGAAAGTGCTCATTTAAGCGATGCGGAAATTGTCCACGGCAGTGACTTTTTTGATAAATCAGTAACCGCCGTAATGAGATGGTTTCTTAAAAAGTATTAAAACATAAGTAAGGATTTTCAGTTAGTCTAAAACAGAATTATATCGGATCGGTATGAAAAAAAAATATGTTGTACTCTCGTTAATCGGTTTTATTATTTTGTTTCCTTCATGTTCAAAAGAAGAGCTTAAATTAGAGGTATATAACCCCGAAGCATTTGCTTTCCATGTCGGGGAAGAGTGGGAATTAAATGCTTCTGCACAAGTTAAAGGATTTGAACAATTCGAAGAGAATAAAAGCTATTCAATAAAACTTTCTTATTATGTTAATCTTGTAACTCCTTCGGGCGAGTTGTTTGAGGAAGTAGATTACGGAATGATCGACAAAACAAATAACAACAAAGTTTTGGATTCCCCTCTCGAAATTCAAATGATTCTTGACGGTTCTTTTGAGAAGGGTGATTACATTATGCAAATATTTGTTACCGACGATCATTCCGGTCAAACTGATTCAACACAAGTAAAATTTAATCTTTCCGATTAAGTTTTATCACCAAATAGAAATTATTATTGCACCAACCAAGAAAACTACAAAGTGATATACT
>DSBF01000492.1 GCA_011049495.1 Ignavibacteria bacterium | reverse complement strand
ATTTGCAAATAACGGATGGCTGCAAGAAACCCCGCACCCCGTATCAAAAATTGCTTGGGATAATTATGCTGCTCTTTCACCGTCAACTGCATCAAAATTATCAATTGAAAATGACGATGTAATAAAAATAGAAGCTAACGGAGAACAATTAGAGATAGCTGCTTTCGTTCAACCCGGAATGGCTGATGACCTCATTGTAATTGAATTAGGTTATGGAAGATCTGTAGCGGGTGATGTTGGAACAAATGTGGGATTTAATGCTAATAATTTTATTGTCTACGGAAATAATGAAGTTGAATACATCTTAAACGGTGTAAAAATTTCTAAAACCATGAAACGATACTCATTAGCTTCAACTCAAGAACATCATGCGATAGATGATACTTTTGTAAAAGATTTTCATTACATCAGAAAAATTATTCAAGAAGGAACTCTTCAAGAGTATAAGGAAAATCCAAAGTTCTTAGATAAAAACAAATACGAAATTTTTGATATAACACAACCCCATATTTATGAAGGCTTAAAATGGGGGATGGCAATTGACCTTAACAAATGTACAAGCTGTGCTGCGTGTGTAACTTCTTGCAATGTTGAAAATAATGTCCCGGTTGTTGGCAAAGAACAAGTTGCAAAAGGAAGGGAAATGCAGTGGATGCGAATTGATAGATATTATTCCGGTACACCCGATGAACCGGTTGTAAGTGCTCAACCTATGTTATGCCAGCATTGCGATAATGCTCCTTGCGAAAATGTATGCCCGGTTAATGCAACCAATCATAGTTCTGACGGCTTGAATCAAATGGCTTACAACAGATGTGTTGGAACAAGATACTGTGCTAATAACTGTCCATATAAAGTACGTAGATTTAATTTCTACAACTTCAGAGATCACTTTGCAAATGCGTATTATGAAAATGATTTGACTGCTCTTGTTAATAATCCTGAAGTTACGGTTAGATCACGCGGTGTAATGGAAAAATGTACTTTCTGTGTTCAGAGAATTATGGACGAAAGAGAAAATGCAATTAGAGAAGGACGCGAGATAATTGGTGATAATGTTAAAACCGCTTGTCAAGTTGCTTGTCCTACAGATGCGATTGTTTTTGGAAATATAAATGATTCAAAATCCGATGTTGCAAAATATAGAAACCACGAACTTGGTTATCATGTTCTTGAATCTCTGAACGTAAGACCGAACGTAACATACTTAGCTAAATTAAGAAATACTCACTCGGAGGAAGTCTAGTGCAGACTGTTGACTACTCACAAGAATTAGCTGTAATTGAAAAAGGACCTTCTTTAAGGGAAATAGACGAAATAATTTCCAAACCTTTAGAGACAAAACCCGATAAAAAATATTATCTCGCTTTAAGTATTACTGTTACAATGTTGATGATTGGTGTTGTCGGACTAGGGTTGTCTTTCTACTATGGAACAGGTTTGTGGGGAAATAACAACCCGGTTGGTTGGGGATTCCCGATCGTAAACTTTGTTTTCTGGGTTGGTATTGGTCACGCCGGCACTTTGATTTCCGCTATTTTATTTTTATTCAGGCAGAAATGGAGAACAGGTATCGCACGTTTCGCAGAAGGTATGACAATCTTTGCGGTTATGACTGCAGGAATTTTTCCATTAATACACGTTGGCAGACCATGGTTAGCAGGTTATTTATTTCCTTATCCTAATCAACATTCATTGTGGGTAAATTTTTCTTCTCCGTTACTTTGGGATGTTTTTGCTGTATCAACATATTTTACGGTATCATTAATATTTTGGTATGTTGGGCTTATACCTGATTTTGCTACTCTTCGGGATAGAACAGCAAATAAAATTAAAAAAATAACTTACTCCATTTTCAGTTTGGGATGGCGTCATTCGAACCGCCATTGGCAGCATTATGAAATGGTTTATTTAATATTAGCAGGTTTTGCTACACCGCTTGTTTTATCAGTTCATACAATTGTTAGTTTTGATTTTGCTATTTCGATTATACCGGGCTGGCATACAACTATATTTCCACCTTACTTTGTTGCAGGCGCTGTTTTCTCCGGGTTTACGATGGTTCAGAATGTTCTGATCTTTATAAGAAAGATATTCAACTTTGAGCATATAATAACCTTAGATACTCTTGAGAAAATGAATAAAATCATACTTCTCACCGGAAGTATGGTTGGTTATGCTTATGCAATGGAATTTTTTATTGCGTGGTATTCGGGAGTTCAGCCTGAACAATTTGCTTTTATTAACAGAGCCTTTGGTCCGTATGCTTGGGCTTATTGGATTATGGTAACTTGCAACGTTGTATTTCCGCAGCTATTCTGGATTAAAAAAATACGAAGAACTATTCCGGTTATGTTTGCAATTGCTGTACTTGTAAATGTTGGTATGTGGTTCGAAAGGTTTGTTATTACTGTTACATCTTTATCAAGAGATTTTTTGCCTTCAAGCTGGGCTTACTATACACCAACTCTTACAGATTTTGCAATATTGATCGGAAGTTTTGGTTTATTCTTTACCTTGATGTTGTTATTTACAAAGACTTTACCGGTTGTATCTATTGCCGAAGTAAAAGCAGTTTTAGAAGATTCACAACCTTCACATAAGGATCATTGATAATGAGTGAAAAAGTTTTATTTGCTATAACGGCTATTTTTAATACTCCCGATGAGATTATCAAAGCGGCTGAAAAGACTGCAGAAAATGGTTATAAAAAGTTTGACGTAAATACTCCTTACCCAATTCACGGCATGCCTAATGCAATGAAATTAGGTAGATCTAAATTAGGTTTTGCTGCTTTAGTATTTGGTTTAAGTGGAATTCTTGCAGCCCTGTTAATGACTTTCTGGATGTCGGCAATTGATTATCCAATAATAATAGGCGGGAAACCATACTTTGCCTTCCCAAAGTATGTTCCAATAATTTTTGAAGTTACTGTTCTAGCCGCATCGATTGGAACAGTAGTTACAATGTTGTTTTTCTTTTTCAAATTTCCGAACAACTCTCATCCGCTGCATGATTCCGATTACATGAAAAAAGTATCAACCGAGAAATACGGTATTTACATTCAAGCAGATGATGTACTTTTTAATGCTGAAGAAATCAAAAAATTCTTAAATGAATTGGGTGCTGCAGAGGTTGGTGAAATATATTGGGATGATGATGAAGTAAGTACTTCGCCAAAAATATTAGAACCCAAATTTCTTGGTTTTCTTGCGGTAACTGCAATTATTATTTCCGGTACAACTTATTTCGGACTGAACAAATTAATGTTCATGGTCCCGTTTAATTGGATGATGGAGCAGGATAAAGCACTTCCACAAGAAACTTCGAATATATTCGCTGATGGTTTCGCAATGAGAATGCCGGTCGAAGGAACTATCTCAAGAGGTACAATTCCTTATCCATATTATGGCAAACCGGAATTAGCTGAAAAACTTATGATTAATCCTTTAGATTATTCGGAAGAAAATTTAGCATTGGGTAAAAAGAAGTATGATGTTTTCTGCAGTCCGTGCCACGGATATTTTGGTGAAGGCGATAGCAAGTTACGAGGACAGTATCCTAATCCACCTTCAATTCATTCGGAAAAAGTTAGGTTATGGAGTGACGGCAGAATTTACCATGTTATTGCAGAAGGACAAAATGTAATGCCTTCTTATTCAACACAAATGACACGTGAAGAAAAGTGGGCAACTATTTTATACATCAGGGCATTGCAGCGCGCACTAAATGCTAAGGAGTCTGATTTATAATGAGTTCAGAAACAAAAATTGAATATTCAAAAAAAGAACTTCCTACTAGTTTCGGGAAAGCCGGTTATACTCTATTTGCAGTCGGTTTAGTTCTTGTTATAATTTCTTTTTTAGTCGACCCGGTACGAAGTTCATTCAACAATTTGATAATGTTGATGTTCTTAAGCAGCATAGGTGTCGGTTCACTTTTTCTTGTTGCAATTGAATATCTCGCCGGTGCAGTATGGAGTGTTCCGTTCAGAAGAATACCTGAATTTTTAGGGGCGATTATATTTATTCTACCTGTCATTGCAATCCCGGTATATTTTAATATGCACGATATGTTTCACTGGACGCATACAGAAGATGTTTTGAGTGATGAAATTCTCAGCGGAAAAGTCGGATACCTCAATATTCCTTTCTTTACAATAAGAGTGGTAGCAATATTTTTAGTTTGGATGTTGTTTTATTTTCTACTTACAAAAAGATCACGATTGCAAGATCAAACCGGTGACCAGAAATTAACTACAAGCAACATAAAAATTTCTGCTATTTTTATGCCTTTCTTCGCAATTACAATTACAATTGCTTCGGTGGATTGGATAATGAGTCTTGAGCCTCATTGGTTCAGTACTATTTTTGGAATTTATTATTTCTCCGGAACTGTTTTAGCTGCAATTGCTGTTGTAACATTTTTAGTAGTTTATCTGACTGAAAAAGGATTGTTTATAAAAGGAATTAAGACTGATCATTATTATAGTCTTGGTGCATTAATGTTTGGATTTGTAAACTTTTGGGCATACATCGCTTTCTCACAATTTTTGCTAATTTATTACGCAAACATTCCCGAAGAAACCTATTGGTATCTTAATAGATGGGAAGGGGGCTGGATTGTCGTATCTATACTATTAATAGTTGTTCATTTTGTTGTACCTTATTTCGGTTTAGTATCGCAGCCTTCAAAAACAAATCCGAAGAGATTGAAGTTTATGGCTATTTGGATACTTGTCGCTCACATAGTTGATTTGTATTGGTTGATTATGCCTACTTACAGCCCTGAAAGTATTCCTTTTAGCTGGATGGAATTAGGATTTCCGTTATTAACTTTCGGAATAATGGTAATTGTTTTCGGAATAAAAGCAAAGAAAGAAAATTTAGTACCTATTGGTGACCCCAAACTTAAAAGAGGTTTAGATTTTAGACTCTAATTTGGAAAATCGGAAATGGAACAGAACAAAAAATATGAACCTGAAATAGACTTTAAATCGTTAATCAAAAAAACAAAAAGATTGTTCGGCTGGGTGTTTGTTTATTTCTTTTTGATAATATTGATTGTCGGAATTTATTATGTGAATAATCTCAACACTATCAATGTTAATACTCTTCCTGCTAAAGGACCGGTAAAAGATGAAGTAAAACGAACTCTTGAAGTAAAAAGTGGTTCGGTAATGCCTGCTGTTGATGTTTCTACAATTACAAATCCAACCGATGATTTAATTAACAAGGGTAAAGACCTTTATAAAAATAATTGCTCATCTTGCCACGGAGAAACCGGATTGGGTGATGGAGTTGCCGGTGTGGCTTTGAATCCTCCGGCAAGAAATTTAACGAAATTAGATGGATGGAAAAACGGTGTAGATTTTCCTGCATTATATAAAACACTTGAGGAAGGAATTCCCCAAACAGGTATGGTTGCTTATGAGTTTTTACCTCCTGCTGATCGTATTGCAATGATTCAGTATATCAGAACTTTTGCTGATTATCCGGCTGTTACCGATGAGCAAGTTCAAGAATTAGAAATGACTTATAAATTATCGGAAGGAAGAGCTACTTCCGACCAAATTACTGTTGAGATGGCATTTACTCAATTAGTAAATGAAAAATCTCATTCGAAGAGAATTGCAAATTTAATTGCGTATGCTAACAATCATCCTTCAATTCAAGGAGTTGATGTATTTAACAAAACGGCAGTTAATAAGTATAGGATATTTTCTTCTTTTATTGAAGTTGATTTCAACAAACTTAGTTTAGACGAATTCATACTAGTTGTTAATGTCAATTTTATAGAATTAGGATTTAGCGCTGAAGTTAATTTATTAGATCGAAATCAATGGCAGTATTTATATAATTATTTGAAAAATGTTTTAGGGACAGCAAGAGCATAATGAAATTTCAAAAGAGTTTATTTTTTCTTCTCATTTTTATTCTCAGTTCTTCATCAATATCGGCAAATGAAATTGAAGTCGGCATTGATGAAAAACTTGGTAATTATATCCCGATGGATGCAGTTTTTCAAACATCCAAAGGAGATACGGTTTCTTTAAAAGATATTATTGATAAACCGTTTTTATTAGCTTTAGTTTATTATGAATGTCCCGGAATTTGCAGTCCGCTTCTTACCGAGCTCTCGTGGGTAGTTGATAAAGTTCAACTTGAACCGCTGCAAGATTTTAATGTTATTACAATAAGTTTTGATCCCCGTGAAACACCGGAAATTGCCGAAAAGTGGAAACGAAATTATTTTAATAGTATTAGAAGAAATTTTCCGGATGAAGCTTGGACTTTTTTAACAGGCGATTCATTAAATATTTCTAAAGTAACCGAAGCAGTTGGATTTTATTACAAACCGACTCAAGATGATTTTCTTCATGCCGGAGCTTGAATAGCAGTGTCTCCGGAAGGAAAAATTTCAAGATATATCTTTGGTTCAACTTATAACCCGTTCGATGTTAAAATGGCATTACTTGATGCCGGCAGCGGAAAAACCAATCCAACTGTTGCTAAAGTTTTGCAGTTTTGTTTTAGTTACGATCCCGAAGGAAGAAGTTATACACTAATATAACACGAATCATCGGTTCGGTTATGATGATTATTATAGGTGTTTTCTTAACTGTTCTTTTAGTAAAAAGACGAAAAAATTCTAAGAATTAAAGGAGTTTTAAATAAATGGCTGACGGAAATGCTCATGTAGCCGCCAAATCATTTTATGAAGAAGGTACTACAAAGAAAAGTACAGGAATCACTTCCTGGCTTTTTAGTACCGATCATAAAAGAATTGGTTTGATGTATTTGGTTACGATTACCGCTTTCTTTTTTGTAGGGGCGCTCTTTGGTGTACTGATGCGATTAGAGTTGATGGCACCCGGTGAAACGATTATGGGAGCACAGGAATATAATACATTGTTTACGCTTCACGGCGTTATAATGATTTTCCTTTTTATTATTCCGGGTATTCCTGCAATATTTGGCAACTTTTTTCTTCCTCTTCAATTAGGAGCTAAAGACGTTGCTTTCCCAAGATTGAATTTACTCTCGTACTGGATTTATCTCATCGGAAGTGTGCTTGTAATTCTATCTTTATTTATGCAAGGCGGTCCTATCGATACAGGTTGGACATTTTATGTGCCTTACAGCGTTAGAACAACAACGAGTGTGTCCTTACCATTATTTGCGGCTTTTGTATTAGGATTTTCATCAATACTAACCGGTCTTAACTTTATTGTTACAATTCATAGAATGCGCGCTCCCGGCATGAATTTCTTCAGAATGCCTCTATTTGGTTGGTCAATATATGCTACCGCATGGATACAAGTTATTGCTACACCGGTTGTTGGTATTACAATTTTATTGGTAATAATTGAAAGATCATTCGGTGTTGGCATTTTCGATCCCGCATTAGGAGGAGACCCTATTTTATTTCAGCATCTATTTTGGATTTACTCGCATCCTGCAGTCTATATTATGATTCTGCCTGCAATGGGAGTTGTCTCGGAAATAATTCCAACTTTTTCAAGAAGAACAATATTTGGATATACACCTATTGCAATGTCAAGTCTGGCAATTGCTTTTGTCGGTTATCTGGTATGGGCACATCACATGTTTACAAGCGGCATGAGTGATACATCAAGAGTAATATTTTCTTTATTAACATATATAGTTGCGCTTCCGAGTGGTGTTAAAGTTTTTAACTGGGTTGCAACAATGTATAAAGGAAGTATTGATCCCAAACCGCCGTTTTTATGGGTTATGTCCTTTGTCTTTCTTTTCTCAATAGGCGGATTAACGGGATTGGTACTTGGAAGTATTACGGCTGATATTCACGTTCATGATACATACTTCGTTGTTTCTCACTTTCATTACGTTATGTTCGGAGGTACCGGCACAATTGTTTTTGCTGCATTGTATTATTGGTTCCCAAAGATGTTCGGCAAAATGTATAATATAAAATGGGCGAACATCAATGCGTTGTTTTATATAATTGCTTTTAACGTTTTGTACTTCCCAAAATTCATAATGGGTTACCAAGGAATGCCGAGAAGATATTATGACTATCTGCCTGAATTTGCTGATTTACAAATGTTGTCGACTATTGGTTCATGGATAATGTTTGCAACTTTAGTTTCCATTTTTTTGAATTTGTATTTGGCAATTAAAAAAGGAAAGAAAGCTCATAACAATCCGTGGGGAGGCGTTACTTTGGAATGGCAGACTTCTTCACCACCTCCGCTGTTAAATTTTGATAGAGAGATTACAGTTAATCATGAACCTTATGACTTTAGCCAGCTTAAGGAGTTAGATTATGAGTCAAAGTAACGGCGCAGTTGTGAATCAGTTACATAGAGATGACCTTGGCGCAAAACTTGGTATGTGGGTTTTTCTGTTTACTGAAGTTCTTCTTTTCGGAGGGATGTTCTTGGTTTACGCTGTATATAGATTTCAGTTTTCTGATCTTTTTAAGTTAGCGGCGTTAGAATTAAATACAGGTCTGGGTACTTTCAATACTATTGTATTATTGACAAGTTCACTTACAATGGTTCTTGCCATAGTTGCCATTCAAAAAAATAAAAAGAACCTCTCATTATTTTATTTAGCTTCCACAATTGGTTTTGCATTAATATTTATGGTTGTGAAGTATTTCGAATGGTCTGCAAAATTCAGTCATGGTATATATCCCGGCTCCGAAGAATTATTGAACAGGCAAAACGGTGAAATACTTTTCTTCGGTTTATATTTTGTTATGACAGGTTTGCATGCATTTCACGTTATTATTGGTGTAATTATAATAGCAGTCTTAATGGTATTCGTATATAAGAACAAAATTGTTCATGATAATTATGTTAAACTGGAAAACGGCGGATTGTATTGGCACTTAGTAGATCTTATTTGGATATTCCTTTTCCCATTATTCTATTTAATTCATTGAGGTATTGATGGAACACGTAAATACAGAACATAAAACACATTCTCATGGTTATGGAATATACGTTTTAGTTTGGTTGGCATTAATTGCGCTAACATCAATAACCGTCACCGTTGCCGGTGTTGATTTTGGTAAGCTTGCATTGCCAATTGCTTTGTTTATTGCCGCAGTTAAATCTGCACTTGTGATAAATTATTTTATGCATATAAAATTCGAGGAACCGATCTTCAAAGTATTCTTACTTTTAAGCGGAACAACCCTCTTGGTAATTTTCATATTAACTTTCTTTGATGTTTTTTATAGGTGAGGTTGATAATGTTAGGATTTTTTACCGGTTACGCTCCGGCTTCTACTACCGAGACAGTTGATAATGTAATGTTATTTATTGTTGCGATTTCGGTTGTACTTCTAATCGGTGTTACAGCAACTATGATATTTTTTGTATTTAAGTATCATCGGAAAAAAGGGCACAAACCGGTTGACATACACGGTAATCTTTTGCTTGAAGTTATTTGGATCGGTATTCCAACAATACTTGTGCTGGCAATGTTCTATTATGGTTACCTCGGTTTCAGCCAGATTAGATACATTCCCGAAGATGCATTTCAAATAAATGTTACTGCAAGAATGTGGTCGTGGGATTTTAATTATCCAAACGGTAAAAAAACAGATTCATTATACATTCCGGTTGGCAAACCGATAAAATTAATCATGGAATCTGCTGATGTTAATCATTCTTTATTTATTCCGGCATTTAGAATTAAAGAAGATGTTATAGCAGGAAGAACCACTTACTTATCCTTCGCAGCTCAAGTCGAAGGGAGGTATGATATTGCATGTGCCGAGTATTGCGGTTTGAAACATTCAATGATGTATACTGCGGTAATTGTAATGGATGAAAAAAATTTTGAGAAATGGTATAATGATTCCGAAGATATATCTGAAACTCAAGAAGAAGTTGCAATGGCAAAATTTGAAATCCCCAGTATAAATCTTTTACAAGAAAAAGGATGCATGACCTGTCATACAATTGACGGTTCGGAAAAATTAGCCCCTTCATTCAAAGGAATAGTTGGGACAAAAAGAATTGTATTAACCGATGGAGTAGAAAGAGAAGTTATAGTCGATGAAGAATACATAAGAAGATCAATTCTGTATCCTAATGCAGATATAGTAAAAGGTTTTGCTTTTGGTATGATGCCGACACAGACATATAATTTGAACGAAGAAGAACTCGATAAAGTTGTTGAGAGTATTATGAGTATAAATTGAAAAAGAAATTAGAAACGGTCTATAATAAAATTTCTCCGTTTCTTGAATTAGCCAAAATTAGAATTACAATTTTTGTTGCAGTATCAACGGCAGTAGGTTTCATTCAATTTGCCGAAGAAATTACACTAAAAATATTTCCTGTTTCTTTTGGAATTTTTATTTTGGCGTGCGGTTCATCCGCGTTAAATCATTATCAAGAACGCACAACCGATGCAATAATGGACAGAACAAAAAATCGTCCGCTTGTTTCGGGAAGTGTAAGTACAAAAGCTGCTTTAATATTTTCATTTGTTCTTATAATTATTGGAAGCGTGTTAATCTATTTTTCATCCAGCTATCTTGCTTTAATACTTGGCTGGGTTACTCTTTTCTGGTATAATATATTTTATACTCCTATGAAAAGGAAATTTGCATTGGCTGTAGTTCCCGGTTCGCTGGTTGGAGCAATACCACCGGTTATCGGATGGGTTGCTGCCGGTGGTTATATTTGGGCACCGCATGCGATGGCTTTAGCTTTGTTTTTCTTTATTTGGCAGATACCCCATTTTTGGCTGCTTCTTTTGTTATTCGGAAGTGATTATGAAAAAGCCGGGTTCCCGACACTAACAAAAGTATTCTCGGAAGAACAACTAAGCAGAATAACATATATCTGGATTGTTGCTCTTGCTATCAGCAGTTTATTAATTCCGTTATTCAGTTTTTCTGCCAATTTAGTTTCAATTTTGTTATTACTCGCTGCCGGTTTATGGTTAGTTTATAAATCGCAAAATGTTATAAAGGATCATCTTAATAAAATTGTATTTCGTAAAGCTTTTTACTTAATAAATATTTACGTATTGATTGTTGTTTTTATTATCTCTGTTGATAAATTAATTTTTAGAAATTTGTAAGGAATTTGCATATGGATTTTTTAGACAGTATTGCACTTCCGCAGTCTCACGAACATTTAGTACTATTAAAGTATTTGTTGATTTTAACATTTACGCTGTTTGTTCCTTACCTTGTGGTATTAATTGGAACATCTTTATTCTCTGTATTTCTAAAGAGAAAAAGTATAAAAGAAAGCAATAGCAAATACTTCAAAATTGTTCGTGATCTTGTAAATATTGCAGCAATGAATAAAAGTGTTGTGTTTGCCTTGGGAATAATTCCCCTCATTAGTGCAATTTTTTGTTATGTGCAGCTTCTTCAAAATTCTTCATCAAGTGTTGTTGTTTTGTTAATACTATCTTTAATTACTTTTATTTTGGGAATCATACTGTTTTT
>DSBF01000566.1 GCA_011049495.1 Ignavibacteria bacterium | reverse complement strand
TCGCTTGTATTTAAGTTCTTTGATGTTAAGCATAAGCTTGTTCTAATCTTCTTCAATTTCGGATCAATCGGTTTTATGAACTTCTCTTCTCTCATTAGTTTAATATTTTTTTTCAAAGTATTATTCCCGTTCGAACCGGATATTTTTTTCCTTCGAATAGCTATGTAAGAAAAAATCGATATCGAAAAGAGAATTAAGAAACCAATTTTCTGAAGCGTTACTTCATCTACAAAAAATTGAGATGTTGTATTAACATTTTGTTTAACTACATCTTTTTTTTCTGCAAGTAAATAAACTTTGGCTTTGGATTCCCGCTTCCTCGCATTATCAATTTGCTGTTGAACTATTTCTTTAATATTGATTTCATTTTCCGGGATAACCTCTTGCCCGTTAATGAACAAACTAAATACTAATAATATGACGGGTATCTTTCTCATTTCAACAACTTCCGTTTTAATGGAAAAATTAATTCTAAACTAGAACCGCTGGAACTATCTGAAATGAATTTCGCACTTCCTTCGTGTTTTTTCATTAATGTTTCCAACATTAATAAGTTGATATTCTTATTGTAGTTTGTTTTGTCTTCGGATTTTATATTCGAATGATCCGTTGAAATAATTCTTAATATTACATTGTTATTGAAGTATTTAGTTTGGAGATATATTCCGCCTGTATCGGAAGTACTTACCATCAAACTAAAAGTATTTGTTAATATTTGTTGAATATAATTTGGCGTACTTAGAATTGGCGGCAGATTATTCTCAAGATCCAATAGAAGTTCGTAATTGTTTTTATTTAACGATGTCTTAATAAAATCATGAAATTTGTTAACGAATGCATTTAACGAACAGGGGAGAACGGATATTCTTGCCTGTTCATCGTTAGAGAATTTGGCAATCTTATCGGTAATGGATTGTACTTTTTTGATTTGTGTTTTAATTGTGTTGACGATTTTATCACTACCGCCGTTATTGTTTTCAAGTATATCTACACAGCTAAGTACTACTTGCATGGGTGATATAATCTGATTTATCATTGAATAAGTCATTTCTCCAATTGCCGATAACTTATAATCATTTGAAATCTTTGACTGGTAGACTTGAAGTTCGTCATAAGTTTGGCTCAGGTCTTGTTTCTGAAGAAGATATTCAACTCGCGGAACAAACATCTGAATAAATGATTGTAGAACTTTTCGTTTGAATGTCCCGCTTTCAAAATGCTTCTCTTTGGTATTTATCAGTAAAAAGTATTGATTGGATCTATCGATATCTATTATCGGGTAGATTAAAAAGTAATTATAAACTTGAGAGTTTTTATCTCTTGTCGGAATTATTGCAAGATTACTGCGGTTTAATATTTTTTGAAGTATGCCGTCTTCTTTAATGGCAATTACGAAATTTACGGTGGTCTCTTTACAATCCTTGGTAATCGGTATAGGATTAACGTCATCTTTTTGCTTATGAAACAATACAATTTCGGAAATATCAATAAATTTCTTCAATGATGTTTTTAAGTAATCATTAATAAGAGAGATGTTATTTGTTTCTCTTATTTTTCTTCCGTAAGTATAAAGAGATTCAAAAAGCTCTTCGTGTTTGTTGTTGAACTTCACAGGACTCTCGTCGATTGTTGGTTTTCTTTTCAACTTATTGTTAGTAACAAGTGTTGAATAAAAAGATGGAAACCCACGCGTATTTTGTTTTATTATTCTCAAACCAAGTGCCTCGTTGCTTCTAATTGTGCATTTAGTACGTCTGTATATTTTTCAATTTGATGAATTACTTTTTCTTCGTCAGTAAATTCTAATACCGAAAGGGCATTCATATCAAGCTGTAAATCATTGTCCCAGAAATAAGAACCGATATTAAGATGCTTCGTTGTAAAATCTGCCAAATGAACAATGGCAGTTTGTTTTGAAAAATCTTCGGATTTGATCGGCGCATGGTGATGTTTAGTAATATCACATAAGATCACCGGCAAATTCCATTTATCAAGAACTTTATAAGCTATTTCACAATGGGATAAACCGATGTTATCGATTTCTGCTGAAATATAATTTATGCCGTTGCTTTCTACCTCATTCATAATTTTTACGAAAGCCGAATGAAAATATTTGTGGATTACCGGTAGTCCGATATCATGTAGAAAACCGGCAGTAAATACTTCACCGGCATAACTTAACGAAAGGTCTTCGGCAATTCTTTTTGCAACACTTCCCACCAAAAATGAATGCTGCCAAAATTTACCTTGATCTAAATATTCATCGGATTTGTTTTTAAAAGTGTCCAGAAGAGTAAGTGAAGAAACAATGTTTCTGATTTCTTCAACACCAAGAACCATAACCGCAAAATCGATTGTTGTTACATTACGATGCAATCCGTATAGGGGTGAATTAGCAATAACTAAAATTTTTGTTGCCAAACTTTGGTCACCGAGAATCATTTTACTTAACTTAGTGTTGTTAACTGACTCCGTATTTAGGTATTCCAAAATCTCTGCTAATATCCGCGGTATTGAATGAAGCTTGATTATATTGTTGAGCACAGCTTCCGTTTTTTTAATTTTGTTTTCCATCGTAATTATTTCCATATCATTCTCTTGTTAGAATAATTGTATACTATTAATATGTTCGGTAAAAAGCTCTTTGTAAGAATCAATAAATGAATTAAGATAAACCGGGTCCCCAAGCGATAGATTATTAATGATACCCTGATCGAACTCTAAATTTTCATCCCAGTCAAAGTCTCCGTTTCTGAATTTTTGCGTCATAAAGTCAGCAAGGTGAATTATTGAAGGAAGAATAGTCTCTTCTTGCGCTTCAGAAGGTTCGTGATGATATCTTACTGCATTGGCAAGGTTCTCAGGTAAATTCCAATTGTTAATTAAAAACTGACCTATTTCTGCATGGGTTAATCCCATTGTCATTTTTTCTGCTGTTATGTGTCTGATATTCTCAATTTCAACAAGCTTATTAATATTATTAAACTCATTGGGGAAATATCTTTGAATAGCAGAAATGCCAAGGTCGTGCAGCAAGCCTGCGGTAAATGCCTCCCCGGTTCTACCAAAACCAAGATCGCCGGCAATTCGTTTTGATAATACGCCCATTGCAATTGAATGAGCCCAAAATTTGCTTCGATTCCATTTTCGTTTATTTGTACTTTGGAATGCATTCATAACAGATAGAGCAACAACAATATTTTTTATATGGTTGAATCCTAATATTACAATTGCAAACTCTACGGTCGAAACTTTTCGTGGAATACCGTAAAGGGGAGAATTAGCAACCATTAATACTTTTGCGACCATAGCTTGGTCTCGAGAAATTAATCTTCCCAACTCTGTTGCGCTTGTTCTAGGGTCTTCCAATAATCTTGATACTTCAAGCATAAGCGAAGGAATGGATGGAAGATTTCTTATTCTTGAAAGATGTTTACTATAAAGGTTTCTTTTGATTTCTATTTCTTCGTTCAAGTTAACCATCTAAGTGAGCAAGTTTTGATTTCAGTTTATTAATTATTTTTGTGTGAACCTGTGAAACACGGGAAACTGTTATACCAAGTATTGTTGCAATTTCTTTATAATTGAGATGTTCGTAATAATAAAGTGTGATGATTAGCCGGTCTCTTTCCTCTAATTTTTCAAGTGCCTCAACCAGCAACTCTTTTGCTTCTAAATTTTCAACTGTTTCGTCCGGTTCTTCAAGCTCATCGGGAATTACTTCGTATAGCATAAAGTTATCTTCCTCGGATACACTTTTGTTAAGAGAAAGATTTGTCGCAAGTACGTTTGAATTAGTTTGTATTCTATATTTGCTTTGTACTTTTCGAATCTCATCTAAAATTTTTCCTCTTATTCTCTGAATAGCATAAGTTTCGAACTTGGTACCGTAATCAGGGTCGAATCTGTCAATTGCCTCACTGAGACCTTCAACACCAAATTGAAAGTAATCTCTTTCATCAAAGATATCGTAGCTTATAAACTTGGAATTATGAATAACATAATGAACCAGGTTAGTATAGTTAACAACAATCTGTTTTTTCAATTCGGTTGTAGGGGTTTTTTTATATTCAGTCCACATCTCTTCGGTAGACATTTTCTATTTTCCTTTTAAGTTTTTTGCTATACTTGCGTTCTTTTTCATACTTGCGTTGTTGATCGATTTCATAAATAGGATTGTTATTAAGGCAATTGCTAAAGTGGAAAAGATGAACATTACAAATGACTTTAAAAGCACATCAATAAACTCCATGTTCCTTTGCCCGAAATAAATTAAGGAGAGTGCAAAAATCAGAAGTCCTATTTGTAATACTATTTTATTCATGTTTTCCTCGTTAGCTATGTTAGACAAAGATTGTACCATTCAGCAGGGTATAAAAAGGGCGAAAAAGGGGAAAATTTGGGCTATTTTTTAATGATTATGAAGCCGGTTGGTGATTATTAGCCATTTGACCGAAAGTAGCAATCGATAGTGCAACAGAAGAAATTTCGGATATAATTTCAGGAATTTCTGTCTGGTTTACAGAGGTTTCACTTAAGATTTTCGGTTCTTTTATATGTAGGTCTTCGGATAAAATTCCCATCAAGTTTAATTCTGTTTTTAAGAAATGATTGACTGCTTTGTTAAGATTTTCAAACGCAAGTTTTCCTTCCGAAATAGATTTACATTTATTTACAATTACACCATTACTAATATCGATCGAATTTTTCTTCATCAATTTTACTACTACATAAGCATCCATAACAGCAACATGATCGGGAAGAGTTACAAGTAAGTTGAAAGTAGAAAACTTAAGCGTTTCAAAAATTTCATGACTAATACCGGCACCGTTATCAATTATCACAAAATCGTATTCGTTACCTTTGCTGTATAATGAATTAAAGAAATTTCTTATACCGGCAATATTATTATCCGTATAATTCAGTCTGCCGTTATCTCCCAAAACAACTTCGAAATTTTCAAATATTTTTTGCGGAAGTTCTTCAAAAAGAATTTTTCCATCAAAAAAATCAAATAGTGTATTATCGGGATTTATTCCCAGATGATAAGTTAAACTTGCTAAGTTAAAATCGAATTCAACTAAAAGAGTTTTATGACCTTGCTTTGCTAATAATTGAGCAACATAAAACGCAACAAATGATTTCCCGGTTCCGCCTTTCCCTGAAGTTACCGAGATTATCTGCTGCCGGCTACCTCTTTCTACGGCATTTGATTTATAATACTCTCTTAATTTAAAAGCCTGGTCGAACATTTTAATTAAAGTTTCCGTTATAAATTAATTTGGCTGCATATTCCGAATCAGCAGCTAAGATATCATCCGGGATTATTTGACCATTGGTTAAGTAAATAATCGGCTTCTGAAATCTCAACGAAAGATTAAGCATACTTCCGTGAGTAACTGCTTCATCAATCTTGGTAAAAACAAAAGAATCGTAATTGAAGATTTTAAATTTTTCTGCTGCATCGAGAAGATTTTTAGGAGATGAAGTCATACTTAAGGCAAGATATGTTTCATCAATTTTTACATCACTGAAGAAAGAATTCATCTTTTTTAATTCGGCAGTATTTTTTTGACTGCGTCCTGTGGTATCAATAAAAATCAAATCCTTGTTCTTAAGTTTTGCTATAAGTTTAGGCATATCGCTCGGTTCGTAAGCAACAAGCATATCAACGTTACTAATTTCCGAGAAAATTCTTAATTGGTCAATTGCGCCTAGTCTATATGTATCAATCGAGATGATACCAATATCCAAATTATGAATGATTTTTGAAATTGCAGCGAGTTTAGCTATGCAAGTTGTTTTACCTACTCCGGTTGGTCCAATGATTGAAATTACGCGACCGCTTTTTCTTTTTTCAATTTCAAAACTTCTTGTATTTAATAGTGAAGCCAAGCCGGTAATTACATAGTTGTCTAAATTATCCACAGTTAAGTAACTTTTAGATTTTTTGAGATAATTAATTACCAACTTGATAACATCTTTACTTAGATCTCTTTCAAAAAGTGTATCTGCAATCGTCTGAATTTCATCTTTAAGTGAAGTTAGATTTTGTGTTTTTCCATTACTCTTATTTTTTAGGGATTTGTCGATTACTGTTTTAAAATCCGAAATTTTTTTCTCAAAATCTAAACCATGATTATTAGCGGAGGATACATTAGGTCTTTGGTTTAACATTTCCGTTATTTCTCGCTGTTCATCTTCATAAGCAGAGACAATCTCAAACATTTTTCGGAATCCGTTATCATAGTTTTCAATAATACGCGTACTTAGAATGATTGCTTCGCTACCGAGTTCCAATTTCATTTTTTCAGTAGCTTCTTTAAGAGTAGGTGCTATAAATTTTTTAGTTTTCATCTGTTACCTCTAACTTGTCTATTATCTCAAGTTCAATGTTAGCCGGCAATTCCGAGTAGGACAAGACAGCAAGTTCCGGGAAACTAGAACTAAATAAGCGGTAAAAATAAGGTCTAATGGTTGCTGACGTGATTAGAACAGGTGTATAACCTAAATTCATAAATTTGTCGGTTATTTGAGAAAGATTAATTTTTAATTTATTCAAAAGACCCGGGTTTAATCCAAGTGTTTGTATAGCGTCTTTCTGTTCTTTAATGGAATTTACAATATGTTTTTCGAGTTTATCTCCAATTGCTGCGGCATGTATAATATTGTTTTGATCCTTATAAATATTGGCAATTATATCGCCAACAGCATGTCTTGCATACTCGGTTAATACGTCAACATTCTTTGTTACTTTTGAATAATCAATTAAAGCTTCTAAAATCTGTACAAGGTCTTTAATAGGTATATATTCTTTTAGCAAGTTCTGTAATACTTTTTGAATTGTGCCAAGCGGAAGAATTTCAGGATTAATATCGTCAACAACTGCGTTATACTCTTTCTTCAAATTCTCAAGCAATTGTTTAACCGATTGCCGGGTTAGAATTTTATCAAAATTCTTTTTAAGTGTTTCTTGTAAATGAGTTGTAAGTACAGATATTGCATCGACAACTGTATAACCAAGAATTTCGGCTTTCTCTTTTTCTTCTTTATTAACCCAAACTGCCGGAAGAGCAAAAGCTGGGTCATTAGTAGGAATGCCGTCGGGAGATTCCTCAATTAAACCGGAATTCATTGCCAGCCATCTATCGGTATGTATTTCAAAAGATGAAACAACATTCCCTTTAATTTTTATTATATACTGGTTCGGTTCTAATTGAAGATTATCTCTAACTCTTACAGGTGGAATCAAAAGACCATACTCAAGGGCAATAAATTTTCTTGTAGACGAAATTTTTTCAAATAAATTACCCCCCTCATTTTCGTCAACAAGACTTATAAGTCCATACCCGATTTCTAATTCAATCGGATCAACCTGGAGATATTGTTCTACATTCTCGTCTTTTTCTCCTTCTGCAGATTCTTCTTTTTCAGTAGTATCAACTTGACTCTTGGTTAGACTTTTCTTCGTAAAATATGAGCTAGTGCCTGCAACTACACTGAGAATCACAAATGGTATCATTGGCATACCGGGAACAAATGCAAGCAACAAAATAACCCCGGCAACTGTTCCTAAAACCCTTGGATTAGAAAGTAACTGCAGTTTCATTTGACTGTCCAGCGAAGTTCCTGAAGAGCTTCTTGTTACAACCATTCCGGCAGAAGTAGCAATAACTAAAGCAGGAATTTGAGATACAAGTCCGTCACCGATTGTTAATATTGTATAGCTTTGTAAGGCGTCTGTAAACGGCATACCTTTTTGAGCGACACCAATTATAAAGCCGCCAATAATATTAATAACATTTATTAATATACCGGCAATAGCATCACCTTTAACAAATTTACTGGCACCATCCATAGCGCCAAAAAATTCGGCTTCGCGGGAAATTGTATCTCTTCGAGATCTGGCATCGGCTTCACTAATTAAACCGGAACTTAAATCTGCATCAATTGCCATTTGCTTGCCCGGCATTGCATCCAAAGTAAATCTTGCCGATACTTCCGAAATTCTTCCCGAGCCTTTTACAATTACAATAAATTGAATAATTACTAAAATGAGAAAGATGATAAATCCTACAACAAAGTTACCGCTTACAACAAAACTTCCGAATGATTCAATTACTTTACCGGCATATCCGTCAATTAAAATTAACCGAGTTGAACTAATATTTAATGACAATCTGAAAAGAGTTAGAATTAATAACAAACCCGGAAATACCGAAAAATCCAGCGGTGATTTAATGTATAAGGATAACACAAGTACAAGAATTGCAAGAGAAATATTGAGTGCAAGAAAGAAATCAAGAAATGCAGCCGGGAGAGGAATAAGCATTAACCCGAGCATAAGTATCAATCCGAATGCTAATAGTATATCGGTATTTTTATTTATCTTAAACATTATTTACACAATTCTTTTCTTTTGTGATTTAGCTTTGAAAACAAACGCTAGAATTTTTGCAACAGCTTCAAAAAGTTTTTCCGGTATTTCTTCACCGATTTTGCATGTTTTGTATAGAGCTTGTGCTAGTAATTTATCTTCATAGAGCGGAACGTTATTTTTTCTTGCGACTTCTTTTATTCTTAGTGCAACTTCGTCCATACCTTTAGCAAGGACAATCGGAGCAGAGTTTTTTGCGGCATCATATTTCAATGCAATTGCAAAGTGAGTGGGATTAGTAATAACAACATCGGCTTTCGGTACTTCTTGAATCATCCTGTTACGACTCATTTCCATCTGCTTTGTTTTAATTTTCCCTTTTACGAACGGATCGCCTTCAGTCTGTTTAAACTCATCTTTAACTTCTTGCTTTGTCATCATCATATCTTTTTTGAATTTATATTTTTGGAAAATAAAATCAGCTATTGAAAGCACCGCATAAACAATAAGTATTTTCCACAAAAATGATAAAGCTGCATCAGACATAAAGTTGACTATTTCTTCAATAGATTGGCTCAGCAAATTTGTTGATTGGACAATTAAGTTACTAATAGCCAGGTAACTGAAGAGTCCGATTATTAACAACTTAGCTAAAGACTTAATAACTTCTACTGCGGTTCTAGATGAAAATAATTTATTCTTTAACCCCTTGATTGGATTTAGTTTACTGAATTTGGGTTGTAATGCTTTGGGAGAAATTCTAATACCAACCTGCATAAGATTTACGGCTAATGCCAATAAAATTATTCCTATAAAAAAGGGGGAGAGAGTAATAAAGAAAAAAAGAAACCCTTTCATTGCATATATTTGAATTACACTCCGACTTAATTCAAATTGATCTAAGGAAATAAATATCTGTGATGAAATGGATGATAATCTTTGTCCGATAAATCCTTGAAATAGAAAAAGCAAAAGCAGACCAGAACCAAAAACTGTAAAATTGGAAATCTCGGTACTTTTTGCTGCTTGACCTTTGTTCCTTGCATCATCAAGTTTTTTCTGCGTTGGTTGTTCGGTTTTATCCTGACCTTGTTGTTCAGCCATTTCTTAACTCATAGTTTGGATTAATTGGTAAAGCTTGTCTTCATAGCTATGAAGTAAATTTTTAATTAAGTATACATAAAGCGGAATTGTTACCATTAACATTACAATTCCTATCCCAATTTTTAACGGGTATGTAACAAAGAAAACTTGCATTTGAGGAATAACTCTTGCCATAATTCCTTCTGCAAGATGTACAAGAAAAAAAGAGACCAATATTGGCGAAGCAATTTTAACTGCAAGAACAAAAACCGACGCCCCCATCTTAACGATGAAGTCAAAGACTTCGGTATTCAGCGTATACATTCCAATTGGAACTATTGTGAATGAATAAGTAATCGATCTAATTATATAGTGATGACCATTAATTAATATCAGTATCAAAATGGCTAATATATATAAGTACTCTCCTAAAACGTTGTTGTTAGTTTCTTCGGTTGGATTAAGAACTTGTGCCATTGCCATTCCAATATCAAATCCTATTATTGTGCCGGCAAAAGAAATAGCAAAAAATAAAAGCGCAACACTAAACCCAAGTATTACCCCAGTTAAAATTTCTTTAATAACATTTGTAAAGATGAATGATATAGTAACTTCAAGTTGGATCGAGTCTTTATCGATAAAAGTAAAAATCAAGTAAGATATAACTAGGGCAAGAGCAATTTTAGCCATTGCAGGAAATGCTTTATTACTGAATAGAGGAGCTGTTACAAAAACAGCCGTTACTCTAATAAAGATGAATAAGAAAATCATAAAATGGGATGTAAGGATCTCCGTCATCAGACCACTGTAATAATTATGTTAATTATTTTCATTGTTATACCAACCAGTTTATCGAGTATCCATGGAATAAGAAATACTATAACAACTGCTGTAAATAATATCTTCGGGACAAATGTTAGAGTCATTTCCTGAATAGACGTAATAGCTTGGAATATTGAAATTGCAATACCAACGACTAAAGATACTCCGAGAATAGGCAGCAGAATTATAAAAACCGTATAAAAAACTTCGGTTAATATTTCTATAACTAATTCTTCTGTCATCGCAATATTCCTTGCACTACCGAACTTACTATTAAATTCCAACCGTCAACTAAAATGAAAAGCAATATTTTAAAGGGCAATGATATCATCATAGGCGGTATCATCATCATACCCATTGATAGAAGAATACTTCCTATAATTAAATCAATCATTATAAAAGGGAGGAACAGAAAAAACCCGATAATAAATCCGGCTCTTAGTTCGCTTAAAGCATAGGCGGGTACTAAGATATATGTTGGAAGATCGTTTCGCTCTTCAGGTCTTTCTATATTAGCCATACTAACAAACAGTTCCAAATCTTCATTTCGTACTTGGGTAAACATAAATTCTCTTATAGGTTCAATTCCTTTGTCGTAAGCTTCTTCAACCGTAATTTCACCATCCATCAAAGGTGTAAGAGCAGCTTCGTTAACCTTAGACCAGGTTGGTGCCATTATAAAAAAAGTAATAAATAAAGCTATACCGGCAAGAAGTTGACCAGGTGGCATTTGTTGTGTACCTAATGCATTCTTCAAAAAATGAAATACAACAATAATCCGTAAATAGGAGGTAGTCATTATCATGATAGATGGCGCAAGCGATAAAACGGTTAGAAGAAGTAAAATCTGCAATGTTACAGATATATCTTCACCGCTCTGCGCTTGACCAACATCAATGCCTATCTTTGGGAAAGGAACAGTTGTACTTTGAGCAGATATCTCCGAAAAAGAGATTACAAATAGAATAAGTATTATTATCAAACTCTTTTTGTTCATCTGCTTGACCAACTGTTTTTTAATATTTCATGAAACTTGGAGCGCATTTTGTCGTTATTTTCACTGTTCAAGTATGACGGATCGAATTCTTTCTCCTGTAAAAGATTTATTGAACTATCCGAGATTCCAAGGATTAAAAGTTTATCTTCAATTCTTACCGCGGCTATGTACTTTTTCGGCATTATGGATTTTACACTGACTATATCTATCGGAAGTGAATTATACTTAGAGAAGTTGTGTATAAATTTTTTCTTACTTACAAAATACCAAACTACACCAAGAAGGATGGTTATTA
>DSBF01000251.1 GCA_011049495.1 Ignavibacteria bacterium | reverse complement strand
TATTTATTTTATCCTTTTTTACAACCGATAGCGTTACAAGTACAGTTACAATTGAAGATAAATATTCATTTACAGTTTCCGATACTTTAACCGAAAATCACAAAATAGAAATTGATATTTCAGAGATTGATTTTGATTCCGCTTATGTTAAGTTTATTATCTCCGGTGAAACCAAGGATGGATTAAAGTTCATCAGTGACCATTTTGAAGTTATCGCTCCATTTAAGAGTTTGTTGCAGTCCGATAAAGACCCAAGTTTGCTTACAATGTGTTGTTTCGGGGGAATTATATTCGGAATTCCTTCCCCAACGATTGTATTTCAAGATGGTGAAACACACTTTAGTCTATCAAAAGAAATTTCTCTATTTACTCGTTATAGCGGTGGGTATAATTATCCAGCCGGTTATTTTGGTATTGAATATGCTCATATCTTTAAAGCCGAGCATCAGAATTTTCTTCGCTTTGGATATAAACAAATATTTATTTTGAAACCTATTGAATTTGTTTCAGGCGGAGTTTCGGGTTTTACTTCTTTTAAGGGATTTAACGGTATATCGACAGAGATAACAATCGGCTGGTTGAAATTATATAATACTTTTACACTTTATTATCGCTACAGGTATAATTTTCAGCCGTCAAATTTTGATAGAAATTTTCACGAAATTTCAATCGGATTGTATTCGCATTTCTTCTCGTTAAATTTGTAATTCTTTTCACTTTCTTCGCTTTGGAATGTTTTTTATGAAAAAGTTGTTATACCGTAAAGGTTAATTCAAAGTATGTTTAAGTTTATAATTCTATTTATAATATTTGCGGCGGTTTTATTTTCTCAAACCGGAGGACTAACTGGAAAAGTAATCGAAAATGGTTCTCCTATTCCAGGTGTAAATATTCTAATTATGGATATTAATTCCGGCGGTGTAACCAATGAAAATGGAAATTTTAGAATATCTAAAATTCCCATCGGTCAACACAGAGTTAGATTCAGTGCCGTCGGATTCAAAAGTCAATTCTTTGATGTAGAAATTCTTGCCGATAAATTTCTTGAACTAAATGTTGAATTGAACGCTGAAGCAATCGAAATTGATCAGATTGAAGTGCTTGATACAAGAATTCAAGAACAAAGCGATCCAACCACAAGCTTAATTGACTTGCAGCCTGAAGGAGCAAGAGTTTTACCAGGCGCCGTAACTGATGTGTTTAGAACACTTCAAGCTTTACCGGGTGTTTTAGCACCAAACGATTTTTCGTCTCAACTAATTGTGCGGGGGAGCAGTCCTAATCAAAATTTAATTGTTATGGATGATGTTGAAGTTTTTAATCCGTACAGACTTTACGGTGTAATCAGTATGTTCAATCCTGAAGCGGTTTCCGATATCAATTTAATTACCGGCGGATTCCCGGTTCAATACGGTGACAGGCTATCTGCTGTGCTTGATGTTACAAATAGACAAGGTGATATTACCCAAAGTTTTAAAGGTAACTTAAATGCGAGTATTGTTGCTGCAAATTTGGTTTTGGAAGGGAAGAATCCTTTTGATATTCCGGGAAGCTGGATTATTAATTCAAGAAGAACTTATTACGATTTAATAATAGAACCATTTGTTAAAGGTGCCGGACTTGTTGAAGACAATGTAACTTTTCCAAACTTCTATGATGTTCAGGCAAAATTGGCATTTGGTCCGTTTAAAGGACATAAGTTTTTTATAAACGGAATTCTATCTAGAGATGGAGTCGATCTTATAAGTAGCGAGAATAGAAAAACTGCCGATAGCGTTGCTGTTGTTGATGATTCTGATAATGATATGTTATCATTTGCTTGGCATTTCACTCCAAATAAAAAATCCTTAAACAAATTAATTGTATCCTGGTATAGAAACGAAGGAAGAAGTAATTTTGATTCAAAGATTTTAGACCCTTCGCTTAATAGAAAAGATTTTGAAAATATTGCGCCGGATACTCTTGCACCTTATTTAGTTGGCTTTGGTGTTAATGCAAATTTTATTTTTCAGAAGTATTCGATCGATAATAAGTTTTTACGTTATTGGGGAACAGGTAATGAATTCAGTGCCGGTTTCGGTGTTGATTTCATGCGAACTCTGTTAAACTTCGATTTTAATCTCGACCCCGAGTTGCGTGCATTCTTCGATTCGAATCCTAATATCAGAGTTGTATTTGATGATATCGGAGATGAAAAAATCTACAACCGGTATAGATTTTGGGTTCAAAACAAATTTGCTCTCGCCGATCGATTTTTTATTCAACCGGGGTTGCGTTATGATTATTATAACATATTAGGAAAAAGCTATATCGCACCGAGAATTTCTTTTTCTTACGCACTTGATGGCATTACAACTCTGAGAGCTACTTGGGGACAATTTTATCAATCTCCCGGTTATGAAAAATTACGAGACGGCAATCAACTGTTGGATCTTGACAAACGATATACTAAGGACTTGGAAGCAGAGAAATCAACACATTATGTCATAGGAATAGAGCGATGGCTCTCAAGTGAGTGGCGTGCTAAGGTTGAAGCTTATTACAAAAAATTCTCCAATTTAATAATTCAGAAAGAAGTTACGGGAACGCAATTTTATACAGAACCGGTTCCCGGTCAAGATCCGAGAGAACGTTCTGCTTGGACTAGACCTATTCCAATTCAAGGTGACTCATTAACACAAATTCCAATAAATGATTCACGTGGTGAAGCTTATGGTTTGGAGTTCTTAATAGAACGAAGAAATATTGCAGGAATTTCTAAAATTGATGGTTGGATTTCTTATTCACTTGCCTGGGCAGAGAGATATGAGTACAATAGAACAATACCGTTTATCTTTGACCAAAGACATACATTAAATGTTGTTCTAAATTATGAAATAAATGATTGGTTGGATTTCGGAATTCGCTTTCAATACGGTTCGGGATTCCCAATTACCGAGCCGGTAGGGGTTAAACCGAGAATTACATTAATTGATACCAATGGTGATATGATTCCTGATTCACCCGAGATTGTTACAAGAAAAGGAACAACAGAAGTTATTTATGATACAGATTTTGGAGGAGTTGAAAATAGATTTAATTCACGTAAACCCGAATATCATAGATTAGATGTTCGAATTTCTGCAAAGGCAGACTATTGGGGATATGATTGGGTATTCTATTTAGATGTTATTAATGTTTATAACCGCTCAAATGTAATTGGTTATGATTATTATATTAATGACGACCTGACAATCGGGAGAGAAAAAAGTACAATGTTTCCGATACTTCCGACACTTGGCTTCAATGTCAGGTTTTAACCGGAAAATTTGAAATTGATTTCAGAATCTTTAACTTTATGCAATGACAATATCAAAAGAAAACAAATACATTGATTTAGGCGAAAGAGGTAGGTTGAGTCTTAAAAACAAACTTAATGACTTAACCGGTAAAGAATGGATTAAATTTACCAAAACTTGGTTTATACACCGCCCCCCAAAAAGAAAAGAAGATGAAGTTTTACATCCGGCAAAATTTCCCGAAACATTAGTGAAGGAGTTTATAACTTTCTTCACAAAAAAGGGTGAGTGGGTATTTGATCCTTTTCTTGGAACGGGGAGTACATTAATTGCAGCAGGTGAAGCAAATAGAAACGCAGTCGGTATTGAATTACAACAAAAATATTATGAGACTTCGGTAAGAAGAATAAAAAAGGGGGAATACGATTCAACTCTTATTCCTATTAATGGTGATTCATTAAATGCGCAAAAATTACTGAGACATCAAAATCTTCCCATAGAAAAATTTGATTATGTAATAACTTCACCGCCTTACTGGAATCAGCTTGAACGTAATTCAATTCGTCAAACGAAAAGAAAAGACTCAGGTCTCGATACTAAATATTCCTCCGATAAAAATGATTTGGGTAATATCACAGACTATAATAACTTCATTGAATTCCAGGCTAAAATTTTCGATGTTGTGTGGGACTTAATTAAAGCAGGCGGTTATTTAACAATTATTACAAACAATGTTTATAATGAAAGCAAACTTTACCCTTTAGCATTCGATACGGCAATATCACTTACCAATCGAAATGATAAAAGCTGGGTATTGAAAGACGAAAAAATTTGGCTGCAAGATGACAAACCGTTAATTGCATTAGGTGTTAATAATGCTTGGGTCGGCAACCGGCATCACCAATATTGTTTAATTTTTAGAAAAGAAATTTAACCATGCAGCAATATGAATCGGTAAGTGAACTTACTTCGGTTATTCGCGAAACATTAGAATCAAATTTTGATTCTCTTAGTGTCATTGGAGAAATATCTAATTTCAAGCAGCATGTTTCGGGTCATTGGTATTTTACATTAAAAGATTCTAATGCACAGATAAGCTGTGCAATGTGGAAAGGTTTCAACAGCTATGTATTTTTCACTCCCGAAGACGGGATGAAAATCATAGTGAACGGAAAGATATCTGTTTATCCGCCACGCGGAACCTATCAAATTGATGTCCGTTCTATGAAACCGGCTGGAGTTGGAGAGCTTCAAGCTGCATTTGAGAGATTAAAAATTAAACTGGCTGCCGAAGGATTGTTCGATGAACAATTTAAGAAACCTATTCCATCTTTCCCTCAAAAAATCGGAATTATAACAGGTCCCGGTAGTGCTGCTTATAACGATATTATTAATATTGTTTCAAGAAGATATCCTATTGTAGAATTGGTTGTTGCTCCGACTCAAGTTCAAGGCGAAGGTGCCGCAAAGTTAATTGCAAAAGCAATTCGGGAATTCAACAAACGGAATGATATTGATATTTTGATAATTGCGAGGGGCGGGGGTTCATTGGAAGATCTGTGGGCTTTTAATGAAGAAATTGTTGCTCGTGCTGTTTTCGAATCGGGAATTCCAATTATTAGCGGCGTTGGGCATGAAATTGATTTTACAATAACGGATTTTGTAGCTGATTTGAGAGCACCTACTCCGTCTGCTGCAATCGAATTGGCAACCCCAAACAAAGAAGATATTTTAGATATACTAAAAGATTATAGTGATCAGTTGAATGAAACAATGATAAACAAAATTGAGGAGAGCAAGGAAGCGGTAAATGTACTATTACGTTCCTACGGTTTTAGAAGTATTGAAAACAAAATAAATATCGGTATGCAATCGATTGATAATTTATACTCATCAATTTCAAAGAGTATTTTTCAACGATATAAAAATAAACTTCAGAATTTGAAATACTTGGAAAAATCACTTGAAGGTTTCGACATCCAAAAAACTTTAAAGAAAGGTTTTACACTTGTCAAACAGAACGGTAAATTTGTAACTCGTTCGATTCATTTTAATGATGATACAGATTTCAAATTAAAGTTTTATGATAATGAGGTGCATATAAAAAATGGCTAAGAAAAAAGAAACGGATTCTTTTGAGAGTTCACTGAAAAGACTTGAAGAAATTGCTGACCTGCTTGAAAATGACGAGATTGGTTTGGATGAATCAATTAAGTTGTATGAAGAGGGAATTAATCTCTCAAAAATTTGTTATAATAAACTGAAGGATGCCGAAGTTAAGATAACAGAGTTAAAATCACGACTCGAAAATGAATTTGATAATGAATCATAAGTTTGAGGTAAATTAGATGGTTGACAAGACAAAATACAAATATCTCTTTAATGTAGATTCCCCCAAGGACATAAAAGATTTTTCTGTTGTAGAACTAAAAGGTTTATGTTCCGAAATTCGTCAATATATGGTTGATGTAATTTCACAGGTAGGCGGGCATTTCGGCGGTGGATTGGGGGCGGTTGAACTTACTGTAGCATTGCATAAAGTTTTTAACACTCCCGATGATTTAATTGTTTGGGATACCGGTCATCAAGCATATCCGCATAAGATTATTACCGGTAGAAGAGATCAACTTCATACAATAAGAAGATTAAACGGTTTGAGTGGCTTTTTAAAACGTACAGAAAGTGAATACGATGCCTTTGGCGCCGGTCATGCATCTACCTCAATTTCTGCTGCTTTGGGCATGGCTACCGGAAGCGATATTGTTCAAACAAATAAAAAAGTAATTGCCGTTATTGGCGATGGCGCCATGACTGGCGGTATGGCTTATGAAGCAATGAATAACTGCGGTATTCTTAAAAAGAATATAATTGTTGTTCTTAACGACAATAATATGTCTATTGCTCCTAACGTATGGCAAATTTCAAATTATTTTACGGAAATGATTTCTCATCCTGAGTATAATAGATTGAAAGGAGCTATTTGGGATTTGACCGGCAAGTTGGATGATTTTGGTGATAGACTTCGCAAAGTTGCAGCTCGTTTTGAATCAGGTATTAAATCTGTTATTACACCTGGTATGTTGTTTGAAGCATTAGGGTTTCGATATTTTGGACCGGTTAACGGGCACAATGTTGGACAACTTGTTAAATTGTTTACGCATATAAAAGATTACCCCGGACCGCTTTTAGTTCATGCAATAACAGAAAAAGGAAAAGGTTACAAACCTGCCGAAGATCATGTACAGCGTTTACATGCTTCAACCCCTTTTGATAAAATTACCGGGAAGGCAATAAAAAAATCCGAAGGTAAACCATCATATACCTCAATTTTTGGAAATGCGATGGTTGATTTAGTTAAAGAAAATTCAAACATCGTAGGTATTACTGCAGCTATGCCCGATGGAACCGGTCTGGATATTCTTCAACGCGAATTCCCTAAAAATTATTTTGATGTTGGTATTGCTGAAGAGCACGCGGTTACATTTGCTGCCGGACTTGCAACACAAGGGGTTATACCGGTTGCCGCAATATATTCTTCTTTTTTACAAAGAGCTTTTGACCAAATCATTCACGATGTTGCTTTGCAAAAGCTTAAAGTTATCTTTGCAATTGATAGAGCCGGGTTAGTTGGTGCCGATGGTCCTACACATCATGGTACATTTGATTTATCTTATCTTAGAATGATACCGGGTATGGTTGTAATGGCTCCTAAAGATGAACAAGAATTACGTGATATGATGTACACTGCAGTTAATAAAATTGAAGGACCTTCTGCGATAAGATATCCACGTGGCGAAGGTACCGGAGCTAAACTTAGAGCAAATTTTGAAGCTATCGAGGTAGGAAAAGCAGAAGTACTTTTACAAGGCGAGAATGTAGCAATTCTTGCTGTTGGTAATATGGTTGAATACTCGATAAAAGCTGCCAATCTTTTAAAGAATGCCGGAATAAATGCTGAAGTTGTTAATATGAGATTTATCAAACCGCTTGATACAAAATTATTAGATAACCTTGCTAATCGTTTTGATAAAATTGTAACTGTCGAAGAAAATTCTATTGTTGGAGGTTTTGGATCCGCCGTTTTAGAATATTTTTCAGATCATAATTATAAAAATGATATTATCAGAATTGGGCTGCCGGATCATTTCATTGATCATGGTACACAAAAAGAATTACATCGAATGATTGATATTGATCCCGAAGGAATCTTTCATAAAATTAAAATCTTTTGCAAAGGGAAAGGAATTAAAGAAGAGGTAGCCGTTTGAAAGAGGTAACAAAATTTGCAGTTGTCGGTTTAGGTGGAATAGCTCAGCTAATTCATTTACCTATTTTATCCAAACTAAAAGATGTTGAAATAGTTTCTCTTGCCGAAATAAACAAAAATAGACTTAACACTGTTTCAGAAAAATTCGGAATTAAAAATACTTTCACCGATTATAAAGAATTAATTGAAAAATCCGAATTTGACGCAGCAATTATAGCCACACCCACTAACACTCACCATGACATTGCAATTGATTTTTTGAAAGCGGGGAAAGATTTGTTAATCGAAAAACCGATTGCACTTAACTACGAAGAAGCAAGACGAATAAATGATACGGCAAAAAAGTATAGCTGCAAAGTAATGGTTGGTATGAATCTCCGGTTTAGACCCGATGCTATGTTACTTAAAAGCATTATAAACAGTGGTGAACTTGGAGATATTTTTTATATTAAATGCGGCTGGCTCCGGAAACAAAGCAGTGAACAAAAATGGTTTTTCAAAAAAAATGAAGCCGGCGGAGGAGTAATTCTCGATCTTGGAATTAATCTTCTCGATCTTTCTCTTTGGTTGATTGATTTCCCCGGTATTCAAAGTGTATCGGTTCAGAACTTTCATCATAACACAAAGAATGTTGAAGACTCTGCCGTTGGGTTTATTAGAAGTAAAAACGGAACAGTAATTAATTTTGATGTAAGTTGGAGCCTGCATTCCGAATCGGATGGTTTTAATTTAACAGCGTTCGGTTCCGAAGGTACTGCTCATTTAAATCCGCTTAATGCTTATAGGAGAATTGATTCAATTCAAATTGATTTAACTACTCCTTCTTCGGGTAAGAAAGATTTGTTTAAGAAATCTTACGAAAATGAATTGAAACATTTTATCGGAGCAATTAACGGAATTAACCCCATTCTGTCTTCAAGTGATGATGCACTTAAACGAATGAAGTTGGTTGAGGTACTTTATAAATCGGCACAACAGAATAAAGAAATCAAAATATAAAAAGATATGAATCCCAAAATACTTTTAGTTGATGATGAACCTGACATTGTAGAATTTCTAGAGTATAATCTAATTCAAGAAGGATTTGATGTTATTAAAGCATACAATGGTATGGAGGCACTTGAAAAATTATCTGAGAATCCGGATCTAATTATACTTGATGTACTAATGCCGAAGTTGGATGGATATCAAACTTGTAAGAAAATCCGGGAGAAAGATCAATTCAAAGATACTCCGGTATTGTTCCTTACGGCAAAAACAAGTGAGGTTGATGAAATAACCGGCTTGAATTTAGGAGCGGATGATTATGTGCAAAAACCTATTTCACCTAAGAAATTAGTAGCTCGTGTAAAATCTAATCTTAGAAGAATAACTACTTTAGCACCGTCAAAAGCAAACAAGATAAAAATTGGTCCCTTACGTATTGATCGTGAAAGATATACCGTGCATCTCGACGGCGAATCTTTAATTCTTCCCAAAAAAGAATTTGAGATACTTGCATATTTGGCATCACAGCCGGGTAAAGTTTTTATTCGTGAAAAAATTCTTTCTGATGTTTGGGGCTCTGATATTTTTGTAGTTGAAAGAACTGTTGATGTTCACGTTAGAAAAATACGCGAGAAATTAGGTGAGTACGCCGATCTTATCGAAACAATAAAAGGTGTTGGTTACCGATTTAAAAATGTGGAATAAAATCAAACAGAACCTTTCTGCGTCAAAAATCTATTTCGTTGAGATTTTTATTGTCTTCGTATTATTTTTATTTTCCCTTTCATTTGTTTACGCTCTGAGTCTAACTCAATTCGTTTCGTTATCATTGATAACTCTTCTCTTTCTTTTTATTCTTTTGTATATAATCGGCAAAAAAAGAAAACTTGAAATCTCGGAAATCAAATCCATAATAGAATCAATAAGAAAAAATCAATTTAATTCAGCCGAAGAGATCAAACTAACAACCAGCTTGGTTGATCTTGAAGACGAAATAAAAGCTATGTTTCTAAAGACAAGAAACGATATTGAGAATCTCAAAAAATTAGAGCAAGTTAGAACTGAATTTTTAGGAAACGTTTCGCATGAATTACGAACGCCTATTTTCGGAATTCAAGGGTATATTGAAACATTGTTGGATGGCGCAATAAATGATCCTAAAGTAAACAAGAATTTTCTACTCAAAGCTGCTGCGCATTCAGAAAATCTGAATAATTTACTTAATGATTTGATTGATATATCAATGATAGAATCGGGTCAAATGAGAATGAGTTTTCGATATTTCAATGCTAAGGAGTATTTTGAAACAATTGTGAACAATATGAAAAATTTAGCCGAAGCAAAAGGAATCGAGCTGCTTTTAGGTGAAATCAGACCAAAGCTTGAATTATTCGGCGATAAAGTTAGATTGAAACAAGTAATGGTCAATTTAATCTCCAATGCAATTAAATATACCGATAAAGGCAAAGTTGAAGTTTTAATCGAAGAATCGGAAGATAAGGGAAGAATAATTGTAAAAGATACAGGAATTGGAATACCGGAATCTGAATTAGGTAGAATTTTTGAAAGATTTTACCGGGTTGATAAAATAAGATCCCGTGCGGTTGGCGGATCTGGATTGGGATTAGCTATAGTAAAGCACATTTTGGAAGCACATAGTACTAAAATTATGGTTATTAGTACGATTGGTGTTGGAAGTGAGTTTTCTTTTGCTCTAAAGAAATAGAATTTATCGGAATAAAATTAATAATAAATTTATTGCTAAATAAAAGACGAATATTTATATTTAAGGCTCTTGTTTAGAGGAATTGGAGGAAATAAATGTTTGCTGTAGTAAATATAGCAGGTGAGCAATTTAAGGTATCGGAAAATACCAAGTATTATGTCCCTCGTTTAGAAGGGGAGGTCGATAGTGAAATAACATTCGATCAGATAATACTTTTTTCCGACGGTAAAAAAACAGAAATTGGTACACCGACAATCAGCGGGAAAGCTGTTCAAGCAAAAATTCTTGAACACTTAAAAGATGAAAAAGTTATTGTATTTAAAAAGAAAAGAAGAAAATCTTACAGAAGATTTAAAGGACACAAGCAACAACTTACAAGAATTGAAGTAACAAAAATCGGATAGAACTCCGGAGGTATTATGGCACATAAAAAAGGTCAAGGTTCGTCAAGAAACGGTCGCGATAGCAACCCGCAATATTTGGGAGTTAAAGCTTCAGGTGGACAAAGAATTACAGCTGGTTCAATAATTGTTCGTCAGAAGGGAACAAAATTCCACCCCGGATTAAATGTTATGAAAGGTAAAGACGATACTTTATTTTCTACAATAGACGGGTTTGTAAAGTTTGAAACCAAACGTAATGACCGTAAGTTTGTAAGCGTTTCTGCTGAAAACGTTAATTAGAATTATTTATAATTTTTTGATCGAAGGGCTGCCTTAAAATGGCAGCCTTTTTTGATTTAAATATCATTCCTAAGTAAAAAATATAACAATAGAAACTGTGGATATTTTTTATAATGCTAATAGACCAAACTACTTTTTCTCCACAATATTTTGAACAACCCTTATAATAAACTTCTGATTCTGAAGATTCTAGAAAAAAGAATTAACGGAAATTTTTCTCACTTTTCTTATAGATAATTTTCTATTACACGAGTTTAATAGATATAAATAATTCGCATTTGTTATTTGGATAATTTGTATTATTATCTGTAAGGATAGATGAACATACAGCACGCTCAATTCAATGAGTGAAAATTTACCAAATGAATTTTTTAGTGCGATGGAAATTAAAGAGTAAGAGATTATGTGTTCACAGAATTTGCATAGAAAACTAACCGCCATTATAGTCGATGACGAACTTCACGGTAGAGAAAATCTTAAAGCGATCATCGAAAGCTACTGCACTGAAATTGAAATTCTAGGATTGGCTGATTCGGTTGTTGCTGCAAGAAAACTTGTTGACCTCCATAAACCTGATGTAGTTTTTCTCGATATAAGTATGCCGGTGCTGAACGGTTTCGATTTTCTAGATGAATTCAATACACGAAATTTTTTAGTAGTATTTGTCAGCGCACACGAAGAATTCGGAATCAAAGCAGTTAAAGCCGGTGCAGCGGACTATATTCTCAAACCGATCAATATAAAAGAGCTTAAG
>DSBF01000320.1 GCA_011049495.1 Ignavibacteria bacterium | reverse complement strand
TTGAACATATATGTGTATTAGAAAGTTTTAAAGAACTCTCCACGCTGGGATTCAACTCAAAAAATATTGATGTAACAAATGAATGCATTGTTGATACTAATAAACTTCAAATGCAAATATCGAGTGATACTTCATTACTTTCAATAATACATGTAAACAATGAAACCGGATCGGTTAATAATATTGAAGCAATTTCAAAACTTTGCAGTGGAAAGGATATTTATCTACATACCGATGCAGTTCAAAGTTTTGGAAAGATTGACATTGATGTTAAGAAAATGGGTATTCATTCATTATCTGCATCCGCTCATAAACTTCACGGACCAAAAGGAATTGGATTGGTATTTGCAAAATCCGGGACTCCGCTTTCTCCGATGATCTTAGGAGGTTCACAAGAAAGAAATAGACGAGGCGGTACTGAATTTGCTGCCGGTATAATCGGATTTGCCGAAGCTATAAGAATAGCAAAAAAAGAAATGAATGATAACTTTGAAACAGTGAGTCAGTTACGAGAGTATTTTATCAACGCAATAGAGCAATCTTCGCTGCAAAACTATTCAATTAATTGTAAGGATAGTTCGTTCCACTATATCCTATCATTAACTTTCGATAGTAATTTTTATAAAAATGATTCTGAAGCAATGCTAATGTTTCTTGATATAAATGGAATTGCTGCTTCTAATGGAGCGGCTTGTACTTCGGGTACACTAAAACCTTCTCACGTAATTATGAATATGGGCAAATCAAAAGAAGATGCTATGGGAACTATTAGATTTTCTTTTAGTGCTTACAATACAATTGAAGAAGTAAATTATACAATCGAAACACTTGAAAAGATGAGTAGGAAATTCCGCAAATAATTATTTCTCGTCGGAAAAATATTCTATTAATAATGCTATCTTATCGCGCAAGTCTTTTCTGTCAACAATAAAATCTAAAAAACCTTTTTCCTGGAGGAACTCCGAACGTTGGAAACCTTTAGGCAAATCTTTCCCGATAGTCTGCTTAATAACACGAGGACCGGCAAACCCAATTAGTGCGTTGGGTTCTGCAATGTTTATATCTCCAAGCATAGAATAACTTGCAGTTACACCTCCGGTTGTAGGATCAGTCATTACAGAAATAAAAGGCAATTTAGCATCTGCAAGGCGAGCAAGTCTTGCACTAGTTTTAGCCATTTGCATTAATGAAAAAGCGCCTTCCATCATTCTTGCGCCGCCGCTTTGACTAATTACAATAACAGGAATTTTTTCTTTATATCCTCGATCGATTGCACGTGCAATTTTTTCACCAACCACCGAACCCATACTACCGCCGATAAACTTAAAATCCATACATGCAAAAGAAACTTTCTGATTCTTAATTTTTCCTGTACCGGTTTTAACCGCGTCCATTAATTCAGATTTTTTTATAGTCGAATTGATACGCTCTTTATATTTTTTTGTATCTTCAAACTCAAGCGGGTCGGCTGATTTCATTTTTTTATCGGTTTCTCTGAACGTTCCTTTATCAAATAATAAATTGATATATTCTTTACTTCCAATCCTGAAATGATAATTACATTTCAAACAAACCCAATGATTTAATTCAAGTTGTTTGTTATGAATTATTTCACCGCAGCTTTCGCATTTAATCCACTGACCATCGGGCATTTCGAGTTTTATACTATCCGGTGAAATATTGTGCTTTGAACGTTTAAACCAAGCCATTAAGATTCTTCTCCTTTAATAACATTAGCCGTTACAATAATATTTTCCTGCTGCCTAACTTTGTCCGAAGATAAAATTGTAATAGACGTGTTTATTACCCCGGAAAGATCCTTAGAATTAAACTTAACACTAATACTTGCAACTTCACCCGGTTTTAAGTTTTGTTTATTAATTGATAATTCAAAAAAATCAGCTGCTGATACAACTCCTTTGATGTGAAGGTCTGTTTTGCCTCTGTTCATCACATTAATTTGCTCCGTCTTAATTTCACCCTGTATAACATTTCCAAAATCAATTTCTTTTTTACTTAATGCAATTTGTGGTTCTTTGACAACTTTAGCATCAAGTTCACCATCAATAAGTATTTGGGTAACAAAAGACAATCTCACTTGAGGTCTTTCAGGATCATTAGAAAATACATAAACATATTTTTTTTGGACTCCTCTTCTGCCCGCAGAATCAAATGTTACTTTTAACTTTGTTGATTCGCCCGGGTTAAGTTCTTTTTTATCCGGTTGTGCAGCGGTACAGCCGCATGTTGCTTTAATATTTGTGAGACTAAGTTTCTCGGTGCCTTCGTTTTTAATAATATATTCATGAGATACTACATCACCTTGATTTATATTCCCAAAATCATAATTTTCTTCGGAGAATTCTATTTTGGGTTGAGCAATTATTGATACTGCAAGAAGTACAATAAACAAAGAAATGTTTGCAAATGTTTTCATTATATATTCCTCACTTTAAATTCTTTAAAATATTTTGGTTCGAGCAAATCGTAATTCGAAATTACTAAATCTTTGCCAAATAAATAAGCCCAACGCCCAATATCAATAGCTGTCGGAGTTGCGATATCTTTAATATCCGTATTGGATGTATTCGAAAAAACTAAATCATCATTCTCTATGTAGGATGATACTTTTTCCTTGTTCAACAAACTGAGAGAGATTAATTCTTCAATCCCCTTTTGCGTTTTAACAAACTTTACAAAATAAACTTCATCTTTAGATGCTTTTTTTGCAATAGCAAACCTTTGACCAACTAACAGATAATCGGCAATTTTATTTGCTAATGCAATAAATGTCGGAACAGGTATTATCGGTAAACCTGAACCGGCTGCAATTCCCTTTGCTGCAGCCATACCAATTCTTAATCCGGTAAATGAACCGGGTCCTTCCGAAATAGCAATAGAGTTTACTTGAGAAATATCAATATTATTGGAATTCAATATTTCATTTACCATAGGAATTAGTTTTTCCGAGTGGATATGTTTGCCATTTATGTTAATCTCAGAATAATATTTATCATCAATCAAAATCGCTACACTGCATAATCGATCGCTTGTTTCAATTGCTAATATTGGAAATAGGTTATTCATTCTTACTTATAGTAATTTTTCGATTGTCGTTGTTAATAAAAACAATATTTATCTGATAATACTTTGTCGGCATTAATTCGGGGAACATTTCAGACCACTCAATAAAAGTAATTGAATTCTCATCAATGTATTCATCAAATCCGATATCAAATAATTCTTCAATTTTTTTTATCCTGAAAAAATCAAAATGATTTATTTTTTCAATTCCGTTATAAATATTAACTATAGCAAAACTTGGACTGGATACATTCATAATTCCAAAGGTTTTGCATGCTGCTTTAACAAAAAAAGTTTTTCCGCTTCCTAATTCTCCGGTTAACCCAATAACATCACCAGGTTTTAATAACCGCGCAAACTCCTGAGCAATTTTTTCGGTTTCTGTTTCCGATTTAACATCACCGACAAAAGGAAATTTCATTTATTTGTTTTCCAAAGTAATCACCGGTAAAATCATTTCTTCCATAGATATTCCGCCATGTTGAAATGTATCTTTATAATAACTAAGATATTTATGATAATCAGTCGGATAAACAAAATAATAATCTTCTTTTGCAATAATATAACTGACGGTTAAACCTCTTTTGGGGAGTTTGTATTCCAAAGGGTTTTTAATAAACACTGCATGTTTATCATCGACTTTAAGGTTTTTCCCAAATTTAAACCTTAACCCTGTTGATGCTTCTCTATCACCTAATACTTTTGCCCCGCGTAGTGCTCTGATACTTCCATGATCTGTAGTAATAATCACTTTAGCATTTTTCATTTTTGAAATTGATTGAAATATGGAGAGCAATGAAGAATGCTTGAACCAACTATCTGTTAAAGATCGATATGCTGATTCTTCGGGAGCAATTTCTTTAAGAATAGCCGAATCGGATCTTCCGTGTGCAATCATATCTAAAAAGTTGACAACTACAGCCATAAAATGTGTTTTGTGATGAGACCCAATATTTTGTTCAAATGCTCTGCCAACGTCAGGATCGATTATTTTCATGTACTTTAAATCATTCTTCAATTTTATTTGTTTTCTATCCAAAAATAATTGAAGAAGTTCTTTCTCATATTTATTTTGACTTCGTTCGTCGTCATCTCCCTTACTCCACAAATCGGGATAATACTTCTCAATATCCGAGGGAAACAAACCACTAAACAAAGTATTACGTGCATATGGAGTTGCTGTTGGAAGAATTGAATAGTAATAATCGGTTGTGATATTATATAGATTAATTAAATGCCTCTCCATTACTTTCCACTGATCTAAACGAAGACAATCTAAAACAAAGAAGAATATCGGACCATCTGAATTTTGTATTTGCTTGATAACGAAATTATCAACTATATCTGTTGTTAAAGTAGGTCTGTCACCGTTTGAATTATTTACCCATTTCGTATAAGATTTTTCAATATACTTACTGAATTCTTGATTACATTCCTTTTTTTGATCCGTTAAAGTCTGGCGAAGGTTAACTTCAGGATGAGCATCGAGTTCCAAATCATAATTAACCAATCTTTTGTAAATGTCAATCCAATCATTAAAGTTAGGGTTATCAAGCAATCTACGTGAGATTTGATTAAAGTCGTTCAAGTAATCTCTTGCAACATATTCACCCGAAATCTTCTGGCGATCGAAAATCTTTTTACAAACAAGCAGAATTTGCGATGGCACTACAGGCTTTATGAGGTAATCACTAATCTTACTTCCAATTGCATCATGCATTAAACTTTCTTCTTCACTTTTGGTAACCATTACTACCGGTATGTGTGCATCAATACTCTTAATTTCAGCAAGTGTTTCAAGTCCGCCCTTGCCCGGCATCATTTCATCAAGAAATATTAAATCATAATTATTATTTTTTACTTTATCTATTGCATCTTCACCATTGGTAACAGTCTCAACTTGATAACCTTTTTCGGTAAGAAAAATAACATGAGATCTTAATAATTCAATTTCGTCATCAACCCATAAGATTTTTTTTTGAGTCATCATAATCCTTATATTTAATAATCATTGAATAGATATATGAACTTCAAGACCCGCCTCGTTTGTAGTAGTAGGAGGAATTCTTGCAGCTCCTTTCGGTTCAATAGAAGTCCGTTTATAAAATAGTGAAACAGTAACTCTCGAACTCATAACATATTTAATTCTTGGTTCAATACTGGTTCTGGTAGTTCCGTCTTGAGGTGTACCTTCCTCGGTAAAATTATCCATTTCATAAATAACTGTAGAGTTTTCGCTTGTAGTATATGAAAGAGAAACTTCTAAATCATTTTTTAATGATAAGCCAAATAAAGGTATTTCAAATCCGGATTTAGAATAGCTTGCAGTAAATGAAATATCTTTACTAAATCCTTCAGTTATGTTTCTAGTTGTTGTTCCCAAATCATAATTGGAGGTTGTATTATACTGAACAGAGCCGGTTAAGTTTCCATCGAATAATTTTTCGAATGTAATACTAAGTCCGGCAAGTGGAGCAAACCCGTAACTTATTTTCTGTGTTTGAATTTGTTTGTTTCCGTCAGGATCAATTTTCCAACCTTCCGAATATTTGGAATTGTATGCATGTTTAAACTGAACACGTTGTGCAAATTCTTTAAAGAGCGGAAGTTTTTCCAAGCCGGTCCAGGTAATTGACCAATTAGGTCTTGGAATATATTTCATAAAATCTTTTAATAAAGGAATATTCGAGAGCCATGGCACAGTCTCAAACCCCTCTAAGAAAGCTTTACTTAAATTTTCACTACGGTTTGGAAGTTCCGGGTTATATAATGCGGCAACCTTTTCTATGTTATTATCAAAGAAATTAAAGAATAAGAAATTGGGAATTGATAAAAATGATCTATCAATTGTTCCGCTAGAATTCAAGTTAGTAATGGTAACATTTCCAAAATCATCTGTTTCAATAGAAGTTGTTTTGTTGATACCCCATCCAACATTCCATTTAAGATCTAATGTTGCTCCGTCCCAAAGTGGTCTTGAAGTTGAAAAATCAACACTATTTTTTCGCGAAAAATTATCACTTAAATTTCCATTTGGTGCACGCGGTCCAACATCGTAGGAGAAACCTAACATATAAGCACGACTCGGTCCCTTATTAAATGATTGACTAAATCCCCAAAAATTATTGAAACCTGAACCCTCACCTGCTAATCCGGTATTTGCCATGGAATTATTTTGAGAAAAATTCACACGAATTTGATCATAATCCACAAGGAAATATTTTAGAGTAGCTTTTATATACGAGAATGCTTTACTGATTGTTGAAGGTGAATCATCATCACTTTCTTCTTTTTTAACATCACCTTCTTTTTGATTATTATTACCACCGACTTCCTTATCAACATCTCGCTCCGGTACTTTGTCTTCTGTTCTCTCACCTCTTCCCCTGCTTCTAGTATCCTGAGTTCTACCGCTTGGTTGTTTCGTTTGGGTTGATGAGGGTGCGTCCTTAAACAGCGGTTCCCAAAGTGCTTTCCATCTAAGATTCAAGCCTGCCCCAATTCTATTGCCCCAGCTAGCTGAACGTCCGATGATAGGCTGGGTAAAATTGTTATTCCAAGAATATGAGGCGGAATAATTCAGTGTTAAGTTAAAATACTTATCCAGATCAAAAATTGTAGGAAGTTTTGGTGCTGCCCGAACATCGAAAGACTGCCTTAAATTATAATCTTGTCCAAAAAATGCACTACTGAAAATGTCACCCCAAATTTCACTTTCGGTTCTTTCTCTGAGAATAGGTTGATCGTTTTTATCACGACCAATTTCTTCGGTTAATAAATTTGTTAAAGAAGATTGAAAATCAGCCGAATAATTAAAACTAAGATTTAAGATACCTCCTTCAGTTAACTGCCAGCCAAATCCGAATTTCCGAGTAGTAGTAAAATCTCGCTGGATGTTGGGTTTAGCACTATCTGTTCGTGTTAGATTAAACGACCTATTACGAGAAGCCGTAAAAGCAGCATCAAATTTAGTTGGTGAGTAGAAAACCTTTACATCTTTATAATCACTAAAAATTTCTAGTACGTCGCCGATAAATGGTATATCCAACGGCTTAAAGTAATTCTCTTTACTAAAGTTGAGATTATAACCCATGTTGGCATTCCAAACCCATTTTTCATTTTTGATTGTGGTTGGATTTCGCATTGTAGTAATATTATAATTAAAACCAAAACTTAGGTTATTGATAGTTTCTTTAATATACCATGCATCAGACGGGATAATAAATTTAATATTGCTTAGAGACCAAGTATCAGTAACACTTAAAGTTTGGCTTTCGAACTTTATACGTTCAGCTGCAGCTTCTGCATCTTTATCGTTGAGTCCGTCATCAATCATTTTTTTTCTTAACTGTTCAGCAGCTTGATCAACATTTACATCAGTACCGGGTAAGTATAATGGTTTAGAAATCGACTCGCGTCGGGAATAATTAAGTCTGAGATTACTGCCTTGTAAATTAACCGGGATTAATTTCAATATATCAAAATTGACATTTACTCCCCAACTTCGCTCATCAATTCGTCTGCCAAATCTTTCAGCTAACCTGTGAAAGTACGGATCTGTTTGTTGCGTATTAACGTCAACTGTTAGCAAATCAGCAAATTTAAGTGAAGTCGCAGCAGTATAAGCCCACCCGGGAGTATCTTCGGCATCAAGGACTCTTAATTCATTTACCCAAACGCTACCGGATACAGGTTCCCCGAAATTATTTGGTCTTGAACCATCCCGAGCATAAGTAGGATTTTGGATACCAATAATAAAATAAGTAACACGAGTAAGAGTGGGACTGCCCCTTACAGCATAAGAAGCTCCTTCAGGATTTTCAAGATAATATCTGAAAACCTCTCTTTCATTTTCTCGCTGTTCTTTAATTGCAGTAAGTTCAGAGAATAACATTCTTACTTCATTCCAGCCACTTCGAACCGGTTGTCGATATTCATAATAGTTTAATGTATCGCTACCGAATTTAAAATAAATTTCTGCACCGTAAGTATTTTCATCTTCGTAATAAGATACTGATCCCCTACCGGTATATCTATCACCGTGTAAGAACATTTTAAGTTCTCTGTAATTAAACAAGTCTAACGGTTTATATAAATATTTAACAATTTCTCTCTTATCGCCGTCTTCTAAATTGTTTAGAATAAGGTTAAGAGATTGCTCATTTTTCAATACATCTTCATCAGGTTTAGTTCTATCTCTTTCCCTCTGAACTCCGGGAGGCGAATAGTATTCCGGGTTATCTTCCAGGTTAATGGTTGTAACTTCTAATACTTCATCATCTTCGGTTACTCTCGGCGGGTTTAGAACTTTTCGCCATTGGTTGCCAACTAAATTCATTTCAGCAAAACGTAAATGAACAGTTTCGTTCACACCACTTATCCATAATCTAATTGTCTCAACTAAAGTAAGAGATGGATTGCCAACTTTATCCGTAAAATCTCTTAATGGAATTCTGAATAAGTACCAGCTTTTATTATCCCCACCACCTTGGATAAACGGGTTATTTTCCCTAACCGTATCAATGGGAATGGTATATCTAAAATAACTGTTAATTTTATCTAAAGTTAAGTTCCTATTTAAGTCTTCAGTATCTGGCAACCTACCAACATCTGTAAGTGCTGCATTGCCTTCAACACCATTAATAAACCGATAATCACCTGAACCTTGAGTAAAACTAAAATTATCACGGTTGGGATCCGGATTAGTAACCGGGTCATATCCGGGTTCATCTTGGTCAAACAAACCATCAATACCTGTATCTTCACCCTCATCAATCAAATCATTCTGGTTGCGGTCTTCTGAATTTAAGATACCATTTGGAATAACATCTTCACTAATTTGTCCAAGATCAATATTAAGAACAGCATTTTCCGGTGCAGAACCAATCTGCATCCAAAACTCAAGGAACTCAATATTTTCTTCAATTAGGTTACTTGCCGTTGAAGAAAGCGGCTTCATCATACCGCCCCAATTCAACTCCGGTACATCTAACGTAGGATTTACGGAGTTGTATTGACCTCGTTCTGTTGGTTCAAAAACAAAATCTAAAACAGAAATTGTCTGATTATCTCTTGATGCTTTTCTTTCCGGCCAAATATCATTTACATTATCAACTGCTGGGAGACGGTTAAACCAGTAAGCAAATGCTTTATAATCCATCAGTTCGAGCGCCGATAACGATTCGGAATGTCCTGGGACTTTATTCGGAGGCGATAAATAACGCCATTGCCCGTAATTGATTCCAACAGGTATGATTCGTTTTGATCCTTCAAAGTCATCTATGTATGCAATGCTTTTATTTTCATCACTTGCAACAGTACTTTTTTTAGTATTAGGATCGGGACTCATATAAGCAAATTCGGCATTAAGTGATATGCTTGACATTTCACTGGTTGAGATAATGTTATCTAAAGCATCTGTTAAAAACGGTAGATTAAATTTTGTTTTTAAATCCACGCCATAAATAGTGTTATTCAACGGTTCTTCACCTATACGCACTTTATCGCTAAGTGTTTGCTGGTTTAAGTTAAGGAATGAAAAACCAATATGAGAATCCTTATTAAACTGATAAATACCTCGCAAACCTAACAATGTTTTTGAAGCAAGCTGAAATAAATCATTTTGTTCGAATGTAATTCGTAAATCCGCACCTGGAACAAGTGCATCACTATTTAAAATTGTTACTTGTCCGATATTATAATCAACAGTATAATCGGAACCACGGTTTAGTTTCCTTCCACCGAGAAAAACCTCTACCGAATTTTCAACAACATTGAAGCCGATATTAAAAGTTGATGAAACTGCTGCGGAATAAACACCGGTAAGAATAAATTTATCTTTCGTTTTTTCTTGCTGTGCAAATGTTACTTGCTTTGTATAAACTTCTTCGAATTTTCTTTCCTGCGGAAGAGCGCTTGGGAATTGTTCACCAAATGGTTGTAGTACCGGGAATATAATTTCTCCTGTTGAAGCATTGATTGTAATATTGGGTTTAAAGTCAAATGCGCCATCCGGTTGATCACTTGTCCCATCTTGATTTGTTTTATCCAACCCAAATAACTGCACATAAGGTGTTCCCTGGTAATCATTTTTCGGGTCACCGGTTTCTTCCTGGTATTTAATCTCAAACTCGAAACCTTCTTGCTTAATATCTCTACCACCAATCGGGTATATATTTTTCAATTGAAGTTTCCATGCAGTTGCAAAGTCTCCATCGGGTTGAAGATTAGCAGGTTTTACAAGTTTGAGTACCATTACTAACGAAGTATCCTGTGCATTTATATCGCTAAGAAATTCTCCATAATAAAGGTCATCAGCGGCGCCGGGTCCGTTTTCTATTCTATATGCAACTGCAATAGCATCTTCTCTTTGTACATTGGATCTAAAACTAATATAGCCAGTCTCAGCATGCAGAGTATAGTCAATTTCCTGTTCAAGTTTTACAAATCTACCCCCGATTACACTTCGCCCGGCACGTTCATCTATCGACGTACTTCTTAGATCGTTTGAATAAGTTTCTTGTGCACTGCGAGGTAGTAAATCAATGTATGCATTTGCTCTTCGTTCTTTACTTTTATCAACTATTGCCTTAGTAGTTTTCCAAACTTCAATATCTTTAACTTTATACTCGTTTAGAACAATTGGTGTATTTTCTCCATAGTATTTATTAAAAATATTTAGTTCGGGAGAAGTATCAGCATAAACGGTATCTAAGAAATAGTGATTTGTTGAATAATCATAAACTCTTCTTTCAAATTCTTGTTTCTCGGAACCACCGGTTACTGTAACTTCTTGAACTTCACCTTTTTTCTGCGAAGCCAAAGCAGTTAAACTAAAAGGTCCAAATTGAAACAAGGCTTTAATACCGAAAAGAGCTTCACTTCCACCGACCAGGGAGGAAGTTTGAAGGGATACGTTACCTGCTTCGATACTTTGAACAATCTCATCTTCGTAACCTTTGTAATGAATTTTTAATTGGTTCTCATACTCAAAGGTTCGTTCGGTATTCCAGTCGGCTGAAATTGTTAATTTATCACCGATAGTTCCGGCAACATTGATTTGAACCTGCTGTTTGAAATCAGGCTCGTTTCTTGTATTTCCTAATGCGGATGCAGTTACACCTTCAATTGTTTCGTTACGCCAAGCTCCTCTAATATCAACAGCTCCGCTAATTCTGAGACTAATTTTAGGCGGTCCGAAAATACTTAAAAATGAAGTGCTCGGAAGCGGAATTTCAATATTTGTAATATCGGAGAAAAAATCTCCCAACCCGCGTTTCCCATCATCAAATGTATAAGCATAACCAAGTTTTGCCCAGTTATCTGCTTCATTTTCTCTAAGTTTAATTTCAATGTATTCTGATAAGGGAATTTTTAGAAAAACCCGTTTTTTACCTTCGGGTGTTTTTTCCATAATAAGTACATATTGACCGGTTGAATCGAGTTCTACTGTTCTTTCTTCAATAATTGTAGAAGGATAAGCAAAAAATCTAGTTCTTCTCCCCTTCGTTAAATTATAAATATAATTTGGTTGAAGACTATATCGAAAATGTTGAAGACGTGCGGTAGAATCTATGGATAACGAATCTAACTTAACTTTATCAATTAGTGCAAGTGAATCGGAAGGTGATAAGTTCAGAGTATCACTGACCAAATAAAGAGAATCAACAAC
>DSBF01000567.1 GCA_011049495.1 Ignavibacteria bacterium | reverse complement strand
CCGTCTTATCTTTTTCTAAAATCATAATTTCTTCATCTTCTTCTATTAGGATAACAATACTCTTTCGAGATTCTCCCAATCATCACGGAAATAATATTTTTCACATATGAGACGAATCTAAAAAGCCCAATTTGAATATTTTTGATTTCGGTTTTATTGCAAAATCAAGGAATTTCGATAGTAATTTTACCTTTTTAGAGCAGGCTCATGTATTTTATTTCAAAACGTTCTTTCAGGATTGTAGGTGGTAATCCAATTATAGGTTTGTGACTGTAAATTAAGAGTTAGAAGAAAGACCAGAAAAAATTTTATATAGACAGATTGAGGGAATAATTTGCCGTTTAACATCGCACCCTCCAAAAACAATTAATAGTATTAATTATGATCCTGACTTATTTCTGTATTATTTAAATACTTTCTCATACCTATATTAGATTTTGCAATCCCGAAAACTGAAAAAACAAGAAGGGGCAAAAGCCCCTTCTTTCTGCCCTCGTTTACCACATTCCATTGCAACAAAGGGTGGATATGTAAAAGTTGATTATTCTAAATTACCTTTTGTATTTCTACCGGGATAATTTTTACCACAATACTTACAAAATTTAGCATATGGATTTGCAATAGCCTCCCCGCATTCAGGACATGCTTCAATTAATTGACTCCCGCAAAAAGAACAAAATTTATCTTGCTCATTTAAGTTGCAGAAGAAAGAGCAAACAGGACACAGTTTATATTTATACTCTATTTTTACTTTTTCTTTTTGCATAAAGAAGTCATTCCGATTACAATTGTACTAACTGTAAGCTTATGGTTACAGACTGCCCTGCTACAACTGATATAGGACTGAGTTGGTAGTTAGGCCAGGTACCGCTTCCATATACATTATAAAGATCTCCAAAACTAATTCTACCATCGCCGTTTTGATCTTTCCAAGCATCTAAATAGTATGAACCGGGAGGAATATTACCTATAGAATAATTTCCGTTTGCATCTGCAGCTACTGTACGTAAAGTTCTGTCATTCAGCCAGTCATCGTAATTTGCGTAGATGGCAACACGTGTATTTGCTGGGGTTGCACTAGAACCAGGAGGGACAGATATTACACCAGCTATTGTTCCGGTTGTTGCTGGTGGTGGTGGAGGTGGTGGTGTAACCGGATCGCTTTTATCATCTGAGTCACATGCTGCAAAGATTAATACCAGCGAGAGAATAAAGAATAATGTTTTTAGATATTTCATTTGTGTACTCCTCATTTGTTGGATGATCTAGGATATAGTTGACAAATTTTATTCCATGTGATCTTTTCGAATAAATGTTAATAATCATTCTGTTTTCGTATGTTTTTTATTAATAGTACATTTAATATTATTTAAATGTGATTCTATAAAGGACATCAGTGTAGTCTTAAAGGGCAACATTATTGCAAAATTCTAATGCCTTTTGAATTTTGTTTTCCTATATTCACTTTATGCAAAAGATATATTTGTCTTTTATAATAATCCTTTACTTTTCTTCATTCGCTCAAAGGATTAACTATCATTGGGAAGAGATCCAATCTCCGACACAAAATTCTATTGTATTATTAGGTAATATTACTAACAACGAGATAATAATATGTAATAGTGAAGGCGAACTGTTTAGATATAAAGATGATAATTGGACTGACCTTAAAATAAGCACCGATCTTTCTCTAAACCCATACATTTTCTGGCGAGATAAAGAGCAAATACTTTGTGCGGCGGTAGATCAAAAATGGAATACCCATTTTTATATTCTTGAAAATTCTATATGGAATAAATTCGAGTATGTTCACAACAATCCCATTACTAATATTTTTAAAGCAAAAAATAAAATTTATGCAATTGGTGCTTGGGGTTCATTTTTAACTTTGAGTAAAGGTAAATGGAGGAAGATCGATGCCCCATTCACCAAACATGTAAACTCGTATGCAGTTGATAATGGGGGAAATATTTGGTTAGGTATTTCCGCTGACAAAATCTACAAATACAACCATATAGAATTCACTTCATTTGAAATTGACGATGAGATAACTGCCGATTTTTATCAATTCAATTTCGAGGATAACTCGATTCTAGAAGTACTAATAAATTCTCGTTATGTTTTTCAAATGGAAAATAATGTCTTTGTTAAAGGAAGAAAATTCCAAAGCAAAGATTGGCAAAAAAATTCTTACGAAAAATTTGGATTCATTGGAATTGATTTTACTTCTAAAGATAGAAATAAATTAACGGTTAAAATTCCTTCCGATTTTGAAATGATGAACTACCGTTTTCTACCCGACTCAACATTGATTGTTTCAAGCCGTTCAGGTAAAATTTATATCGGCTCGCCGATCGAGATTTCACCATTTATAAACTTAGCAAGAACATATAAAGTTGAGGGTTCACCTTACTCAAATACATTAGGAGCAGCATTTATTGATATTTCTGGGGAAGGAAATCCTGATCTATTTGTGTTCAATTCAAACCCCGATGAGCATTCAAGTTTTTATCTAAATAAACCGAATTCGCCATTTACCGAATCGTCAATATTTATTGACCTCTTTCCCAACATAAGTTCCTCTGTTTTTACTTTTACCGATATAAACAGCAATGATAGAATTGATTTGATTGTATCCTCAATTGACTCAATCGGTGCATCAGTAAAAATATTTACCAACATAGAAAGTAAAATACTAAACCCGCCGGTTACGATTTATCTTCCGAAGGATTATAACCAAAAACCTATAAGAAATATTTCTGCAATTGATTTTGACGGAGACGGAGATTTAGATATTAACCTTACTCTTCACTATGGCAAAAATTTGACAAGTGGCGGAGAAATCATTTTAGATAATTCTCTTTTGGGAGAAAATATTTCTATTGACACCTCAATTATAAAAGAAACCTCAGGTTGGAATACACAGACTATATTTGCTGATTTTACTAACGACGATAATAATGAGATTTATATTGTTAATATGTGGGACAAGAACAAGTTACTTGTTAAAAATGGTAATTATTGGCGGGATGAAGCTCAAAAGAGGTTTGAAAATTTAATCAGAACCGAATCTGATGGTGCTTCAGCTTTTGATTACGATAATGATGGCGATCTGGATTTATTAATTCTATCAGATACTCTTTTTCTTACTTTATATCAGAATAACGGAAACGGATTCTTTAAGGATGTTACTGAACAAACAAAACTGAACATCATTAGTTCAAAATATATTGGAAGGGTTAGTATACGTAATATTTGTGTTGCCGATTTTAACAACGATGGCTTTGATGATATTTTTATAACTCTAAAAGATCCGGAAATTAATGAAAATTATTTGATGATGAATAAAAACGGAAAATATTTTGTTGATGAAGCTGAATTATACGGCTTAAAATTTCCAACTGTTAAAGGTGCTGTTGCCGCAGATATTGATAACGATGGTGATATTGATCTATTCGGTTATTCTTCAAACAGCAACATTCTCTGGATAAATACAAGAGATGATAACAGTTATATAAAAATAAAATTGAAAGGAGTAATTAGTAACAACCTCGGAATCTCTGCAAAAATTTGGTTATACGAGATGACCGGTAACGAAGAAAAATTATGGAGCTACAAACAAATCGGCACTGAAAGATTTGGAATAAATCAGCTTAATGATTTAACCGCACATTTCGGAGTTGATGAAAATAAGATATACAAAGCAAAGGTAAAATTCTATCAAGGTAAAGAAATTACAAAATCGAATATTAGACCGGGAACAACAATTACAATTACAGAATTAGGTCCGTTTGCTTCAATGATATATAATTTCCCTAGCATGTTTTACAGATTTGTTACCCAAAGAGAAGTTCAATATTATGTTCTGCTTTTTATCTTCGCAATTTTCGTAGTGTACTTAGGAATTCGTTTTGGCATAAAAAGATTTAATTGGGAAATAAAAAATGCTTACTGGATTGGCTCAGCTCACTTATTACTTTTCTGGATTATATTTATAGCATCTTATAATTCTCCTTCATTTATTATAAAATTTATTTTGCCGGCAGTTGTTTTAATAGTTGGAATTGCACTAATAAATTTCGGCTTTTATTGGAGCAGTTTAATCGGGCAGAAAAAAGTGTCTATTATTGCCGGTGATGAATTATTTGAACTGCTTAGAAATTTTTCACATGGCGAATGGGCGTTAAAAAATCTAAACAGCCTGATACTTTTTTTCAAGAATATTACTGAAACAAGAAATTCAGAGTATGAAGAACAATTGTCAAAGCGAATTGAAACCTACAATGGATTAACGAAGGAGAACATAAAAAAGATTCTTGAGCTTGCATCAATTGCGGGATTATCAAACCATAATTTAAAACAAATGTCTCGTTTACTAATTCAAATAGATAGCGAGTTAGAACTCTATACGCGTTATGAAGTTCAATTAAACGAAACTGAGCTCGCATTAAAATTTCAGCAGCTGAAATTTTATTTAAGTGAATTAAGAAACAATTATTTTACTGAATACTCATGCGATCCTCACAAGGTTATTTCACAGATAAGCAGTCATCATTCCGAATTGTTTATTGAAAAAAATATAGATTTCCAACTTTTGAAAGAATATAACGGAAATCGAAAAGCATTAATAAAATCGTTTGAGCTTGCTGATATACTTGATAACTTATTTGTAAATGCTGTTAATTCTTTTGATAGTAATAACACTAGACGAATAACTTTGTTTTTAAAATGGCATGCTCCGAAAGTAATTATCGAGATTATAAATACCGGGAATGTTATTCCGCTAAAAATACGTGAGAAAATCTTTGAAGACGGCTTTTCAACTAGAGGTAGTTCCGGGAGAGGGTTGTACGCTTCAAAAAATATTTTAAAAAAATATGGTGGGAATATTTCTCTCGTTGACAGCACCCGTCAAGCCGGAACTATATTTGTTATTGAACTTCAAGAAGGATATTAAATATGAGAACACTTCTTTTAATTATAGACGACGATGCGGATTTTATTGCTGATTTTTCCATTCTACTTCGAAAAGATTACGATTTAATTTCAGCGACTAATTCTTCAGACGGGATCAAACTTTTTAGACAAAAAAGTCCCGATATAATTCTATTGGATCTTATGCTTAACGACGGAACCAACGGTTTAGAGGTGATGCAGAAAATTAAATTTGAGGACGATAGTGTTCCAATAATAATTATTACTGATTACTCATCCGTTGACAATGCAGTTGAAGCAATAAAACTCGGTGCGTACGATTATATCTCAAAATCACCCGACTTAGAAAAACTGAAACTTATTATTCAGAAGTCGCTAAAGGAACGACAATTAAAATATCATACAAAAACACTGCAGCAGCAATCGGATCATAAATTCAAATTTCTAATTGGGGACAGCATAGTATCTCAAAAATTAAAAGAGCAAGTAACTTTATTTGCTAAAAACGATAACACAATTTTAATTACAGGCGAAAGTGGAGTAGGTAAGGAAGTAGTAGCTCGACACATACATAGGTTAAGTAAGAGAAAAGACAATCCATTCTTAGCAATTAATTGTGCCGCAATTCCACATCAATTAATTGAAAGCGAATTGTTCGGGCATGAGAAAGGTTCTTTTACCGGTGCCGATAAAAGGAAACTCGGTAAATTCGAAATCGCTAATAACGGTACAATATTTCTCGATGAAGTTTCGGAAATTGATATTGAAGTACAAGTAAAGCTTCTTCGTGTACTGCAGGAAAAGGAATTTGAAAGAGTCGGCAGCACAAAAACAATTAATGTGGATATTCGGATTATTGCAGCTACGAATAAAGATCTTAAAGAATTGGTTGATAAGAATTTGTTTAGAGATGACCTTTATTATAGACTTGATGTACTCCCGATTCATGTACCCCCTTTGAGAGAACACAAAGAAGATATACCAGCCTTAGTTGCCCATTTTCTTCAATTAAGCTGCGAAGAATTAAAAATACCTTTTCCGGGAATTTCTACCGAAGCATTACATTTACTTCAACAATATGATTGGCCGGGAAATATTAGAGAATTACAAAACAATATTATTCGCGCAACAATAATTGCAAACGGTGATGAAATAAAGCCGCATCATATTAATGCCCGCTTACATCAAATCAAAGAATGTTACGATACAAATATTAATAAGATTCCTTCAACTTTAGAAGAATTGAATGAAATGAAAAAAGATGCTGTTAAATCTGCATCAAGAGCAATAGAAAAAATTTTCTTGGAGAATTTATTAACTGAACATAATTGGAATATTTCAAAAGCTGCGGAATCAATAGGAATTAACAGAACTAATCTCCATAAAATGATTAGCAAATGTGGACTTAAGAAAAATGATTATTAAATTAGATAAATGTTTTACTTGAATTTAACGGAGGAAAGATGTTTTCTGCTAATACTTATGTTGAAAGAAGAAATATTTTAAAAGAAAAAGTAGGTTCAGGTTTGCTATTAATCCCGGGTAATGAAGAGGCGCCGATGAACTACCCCGCTAATAGTTATACTTATAGACAAGACAGTACATTTCTCTATTACTTCGGTTTGGATAGAGACGGACTATTTGCTGTAATCGATATTGATAACAATAAGGATATTATCTTCGGTTATGATTATACAATTGATGATATAGTTTGGATGGGACCACAACCGAAAATTGCGGAAAGCGCACAAAAAGTCGGTGTATCTGAAACTTATCCGCTTGAGAAATTGGATGAATTTATTAAAGAAGCTAAATCAAGCGGAAGAGAAATTTATTACTTACCCCAATATAGATTTCAGAATATGATTCGTTTAGAAAAATTATTGAGTACTAAAAGTTATGAGATAAATAATCATCGTTCGGAAGAATTCACAAAAGCTGTCATAGAACAACGTTCGGTAAAAAGCAAAGAGGAATTAGACGAAATTAATTTCGCTCTTGATATAAGCTATGAAATGAATACGACAGCAATGCGATTAGCTCAACCGGGTAAAACCGAAAGAGAGATTTATGGAACACTTAATGGTATTGCTAACTCGATGGGAAGAGGTGTTTCATTTCCTGTAATTTGTTCCGTTCATGGCGAAACTTTGCACAACCATCACTACAATAACATTATGAATGATGGGGATTTGTTATTGATTGATTCCGGTGCCGAATCACTTTTACATTATGCAAGTGATATTACCAGAACTTTTCCAGTCAACGGAAAATTTACAAATAAGCAGAAAGAAATTTATAACATTGTTCTCTCTTCACAATTAAAAGCAATTGAAACAGTTAAGCCCGGAATACGATTTAGAGAAGTACATCTCCAAGCAGCTGAAGTAATAGCAGATGGTCTGCGAAATCTTGGTTTGATGAAAGGAGACCCCAAAGAAGCAGTAGCAAAAGGCGCACATGCACTATTTTTCCCGCATGGATTAGGTCATGCTATGGGTCTTGATGTCCATGATTTGGAAGCTCTCGGGGAAAACTTAGTCGGTTATGATAAAGACACAAAACGAAGCGACCAATTTGGTTTGGCTTACTTGAGGTTTGCAAAAGATTTACAGCCGGGCTATGTATTAACAATTGAACCCGGTATTTATTTTATACCGGAATTAATTGATAAGTGGAAATCGGAGAATAAATTCACTGAATTCATAAATTATGATAAAGTCGAATCATACAAAGATTTCGGCGGGATACGAGTCGAAGATGATATAGTAGTTACTGAGTCAGGTTGTGAAGTACTTGGGAATAAACCGATTCCTAAAACTATTGAAGAGGTAGAGAAAACCTGCACTGAATAATTACTTGTAAGCCAGCTTCTAAAGCCGGCACACTTTTTCATATCAAAGCTTGAACATAATAGAACGTAAGTGATGCAGCTAAAATCAACTTAACTGCAATCATTAATATGCTTGCAACAAAAGTAGCGAAACCTGTCCTCAGTGCTTCCGAATTAGATTTACCTGCAATTAACTCTCCTATTACAGCACCAACCAAAGCCCCGATTATTATTCCGAAGGGAGGAAAAACAAATCCTCCTACAATTAATCCAATTATTGAACCCCATATTCCTTTTCTTGAAGCTCCATAATTTTTGGCGCCGTAAACCGGGAGGATATAATCAAAAATTATTACAGCAATATTTAGGAGTAAAAAAGTAATTAAAAATTGAACGGAGAATTCCGCTATACCGGTAAAATGAATCAACAAAATTGCAATATAGTTAAGCGGCGGACCGGGAAGAAACGGAAGCAGACAACCAATAATCCCGGCTAAACTTAACAAAGAACCGATTATAACTACAACTAATTCCCAAAACTCCATGTTATCACCAATGATTTATTACAAAGATAATTTTATTAAATTAATTACGGTAAAGAATTCTTTAATGTAAACAATGCGAACACACTCATACCAAATATCATCCATTTTATATGATTACGAAAAGTATAAAGAATCCTGCGTCTTTGGTAGAATTGTAAAATATGAACATATAAGAAATTTTCTTAACAAATCTGCAGAACAATCTTTAACAGAAGTCAATAGTATCGGCTCATCTTATGAAGGAAGAAAAATTCATTTAATAAAAATAGGAACAGGCAAAACCAAAATACTATTATGGTCGCAAATGCACGGTGATGAATCAACCTCTACACGTGCGATTCTTGATCTAATTAATTTCTTAACAATGTCTGATGAGAATAACCAAACAAGAAAAGATATTTTGGATTCGGTTACACTATATATAATTCCGATGCTGAACCCGGACGGTGCTGAAATATTTTCAAGAAGAAATGCTCAACTGATTGATATTAACCGTGATGCTCTTTCACAGCAATCCCCCGAAGCGAAAATTTTATATAAAATAAAAAATGAAATTAAACCTCACTTTGCATTTAATCTGCACGATCAGAGTTCAGGTTACTCTGCAGGAATGAATTATAAATCATCAGCAATTTCATTATTAGCTCCACCATTTAATCATCAGTTAGAAATAAATGAAGCAAGAAGTAGAGCAATGAAACTAATTGTGTCGATTTACAACGGGTTATCAGAACTTATTCCCGGGCACATTGCCCGCTATGATGATGAATTTGAACCCCGTGCATTCGGTGATAATTTTATAATTGATGGTGTATCGACAGTACTTATCGAAGCCGGTGGATGGGTTGATGATCCTGAACGAGAATATGTAAGAAAGATTTACTTTACAGCACTGCTGAAAAGCTTCCTTGCAATTAGTGATAATAATTATGAGAACGAAATACTTGAAAACTATTATAAAATTCCTGAAAACAAAGAGATATTATTTGATTTAGTTTTAAGAAATATCACTATCGAAAAGCTTGACAAACAATTCACCGTAGATATCGCTATCAAGCATGAAACTTACTTCGACATAGAGCAAAATAAAATTTATACAAAAGGATTAATAGCGGATATTGGCGATCTTTCAACTTTTTTTGGTTATGATGAATTTGATATGTTCGGATATAATTTAGAACTCCCCAAATTCACTAATAAAAATTATCTTGAAGTAACGGAATATCATAATAAAGGGATTTTATTCGTAAAGAAAAAAATCAAATATTCAAATTGGATCGAGCAACCAATAAATTTTTATTCAACTCAAAAACCATCCTCAAAATTAGATGTCGACTTACCTGCAAACTTCTTATTAAGTACATGCAATAAAATCCGATACATTGTAATAAATGGTTATTTAATTGATAATTACAAATCAACAAGATTTATAGGGAATGGGATTGCCTATCCGTAAATCAGAAGTTCAATTTTATATTTTCTTATATTCGTTTAACCAAATATTCGCTTCATGTAAAAAATCAAAATACAATCGATTTAGAACTTCAGCAAAAGTATGAAGACTTTAATTCCGAAGCACTTCCTCATATGGACGCTTTATATAATTTTGCTTTGAAAATGACCAATGATACAGATGAAGCGGATGACCTGGTTCAGGAAACTTTTTTAAGAGCTTTTCGGTTCTTTGATAAGTTTGAGAAGGGCACTAATTCGAAAGCTTGGTTGTTTAGTATAATGAAAAACACTTTTATAAATGAATACAGAAAAACAGCCAGAGAACCAAACAAAGTTGATTATGACGATATTCAGAATTTTTACGAAAATATAAAAGCATCCGAAGTAAAGTCACAACACGTGCAGGAAGATGCATTCAGCAGCTTATTGGATGACGAAGTTTCCGAAGCAATTGCAAAGCTCCCCGAAGATTTTAGAACCGTAATTATTCTAAGTGACTCAATTTTTCTCTTAATAGAAGATTTTTTTTAAGAATTTAATTTGATTTCCATCCTGGAAGTACATATTTTTAAAGACTTTATTAAAATAAACCAAAAAGGTAGGTGATATTAGTGGTTGGTATTAACGTTTCAGAAAACGAGAATATCGATAGAGCTCTCAAGCGCTTTAAGAAAAAATACGAACGTTCCGGAATATTAAAAGAATATAAGAAACGAACATTTTTCGTAAAGCCGTCCATCGAAAAAAGAATGGAAAGAATAAAAGCTAAGAGACGTGCTCACAAAGACCGTATGAGAGATTTTTAAAATTAAACCCGTCATTTGACGGGTTTTTTTATGCTGTTATTCAAGTAATGCGTGGATAAATGTTTTGTAATTACATTAAATACTTCATCAACAGTATTACAGAAAGAAAACAATTTTAAGTCCCCTTTACTAATCGTACCCATTTCAACCAACGCTTCAAAATTGATAACCTTTCGCCAAAATTTTTCATCATAAACAACAACTTGTAATTTCTTCTGGAGCTTCTCGGTTTGGATAAGAGTTAATACTTCCATTAATTCATCCAAAGTTCCAAAACCGCCGGGGAATATTATTAAAGCTTTTGCAGGGTAAACAAGCCAGAACTTTCTCATAAAGAAGTAATGAAACTCAAAAGCTAATTCGGGTTCAACGTATTTATTAATGAATTGCTCAAACGGAAGACTTATATTCATTCCAATAGTTGGACCACCGGCAAGAGTAGCACCTTTGTTTGCAGCTTCCATAATTCCGGGTCCGCCGCCGCTTGTAATTATAAACCGATGCTCATCAGTTGGTAAATTTAACGACCACTCGGTTAACTTTCGTGATAACTCCGTTGCATCCTCATAATATTGCGACATTGCCAGATTCCTTTCAGCATCCGCAATTTTTCTTTTATATATACTTGCATTTTTATTCTTTGCAGTTTGTTTAATTAATCGCAATTCTTTTTGTGCATCTTTCTTGGACTTTAACCTAGCTGAACCGAAAAATACAACCGTATCTGCAATACTGTTGCGTCTAAGTCTTGCCTGCGGTTCATAATATTCAGCTAAAATTCTTACTGTTCTTGCTTCGGCAGAACTAAGAAATTCAATGTTCTTGTACGCTTTTTCAACCGGATTTTTCTTAACCATTTTATTACCTGTCTTATGAAAAGAATTACAAAAATAAGGTAATTAATGTATTTTTCCACTTAATTTATTTTAATATACTTTTAAGAATATGGTAAAAAAACTTTTATATACATTATTGCTTATACATTCTGTAAATCTCCACTCGCAAGATATTGTTAAAAACAAGATTGATTCCTACTTATCAAACGATAATCAAGCCGAGATTTCAGTATTTATTTATGATCCAATTTCAATGGATACTATCTTTGCAAAAGATATATTCAATAACTTAATACCGGCTTCCAACGTTAAGTTGTATACGGTAGCCGCAGCGTTAAATATTCTTGGAGATAAAAATTATCTTTACACTAAAGTTTATAGTGATGATGATATCTTATCAGACAGTATTATCAAT